>CATJSX010000112.1 GCA_949743265.1 uncultured Peptococcaceae bacterium | reverse complement strand
TATGATTTAATAGACGCTCTATTTTGAGCCAACAAACAACGAAGTTTCGCCGTTTGTCGGCTCTTTTTTTGTGCAAATTAGCCTGTCTAACAAACTATAACTTCTTAGACCGCTTTATATCTCTTCCGTAAATATTTGATATGCCGGCGCCCCTTCACATTGCGCCGGAAAACGTACACCTCCCAAAATTGCCATGGTCGGCGCAATATCCACTTGTCGAATATATCTCTCAATTGTATAGCCCTCTTTTATTCCTGCTCCTGCTGCAATAAAAATTGGCGAAACCGATGTATCTGCAAAACCTCTCACCGTCGATAAACTGTCTCCATGATCATAATTATATCCTTGCGCCATAAAGTAAATAATATCCCCGCATTGCGGATACTCTCCCCCTAATCCCAAAACAACTGCATCCTGTCGACGCAATGCCAAGGCTACTACTCGTTTATGCGTCTCTTTATCTTGATAACCATACAACGCCGTCATAATTTCTTCTTCCAACTCAAATTGATCTTCCGGCTCCACTATGCCAAATTCATTCCGACCTTTTAAGTTGATATAGATATGATTCCCTCGTGACGCGATAGCTTTAGTATGTTCCCAATCTATTTCATGCAGATCATTGCCTTCTGCATCTTGCTTTATGCTGGTAAAGCCTAATTCTCTCATCAGTTGTACGTTAACGCCTGTATCTCCTAACGGCAGAATATGATGCTCTGGACAAACTTGCGCATGGTCCGAAACTATCAATATCGTCCAGCCTTTATCCAATAAATGCATAAACTTGCCTATATAATAGTCCGTTTGTACATAAACATCTTCCATAAATTGTGCAAAATCCGCTTGTGTCAAGTTATTGCGTCCTGTCTTCATATACTTGATAAACATATGATCTTCTAGGTCTACATTATGGAAATGGGAGAAAACTACATCATAGCCTTCTTTCTCCATCAAATAGACTAAAGAATCTCCCTGCCAGTCAGCCACATGATACCAACAGTTAAGCATACATTCGGAGATTAACGCTCTATCCCCACCGCCACATTGTGAAGTAGGTGCCGGATAGCCAACGTTTTCAACTATGGTGTCAAATAACGACTGTGGCTGCCACATGGCTTTCATTTCCGTATTCATGGCAGCAGACACCCACATTTTTAAATAATTGCCGTCTGGCGACAGCTCCAAAATACGCATATCGCGAGTAGCGCGGTAAGTAATATCTTTTTTCAAACTATCGTCAAAAACGTCTCGTTTATATTCGCCTATACTTAATGTAACGATGGGGTCGCTTTCTTTTTTATTTTTGTAGATAGCAATATGATCATAAATACCATCGTCATTTTTCAAAATCAATCCTACTCGACGGATTGTTCCTCTGGAATATAATAAGCCGAATTCTTTGGCATCAGCAGGACTATCAGCCCAGCCAGCTGCTTCTTTGATCGGCGACATGACAAAATCAATAGGCGTATCACTGACGCCGGCTTGCCCTTCGCTAGGATCTAAGAATATCATTTTCATAGCATCGCCTTTAATCAATTCCAAACCAACAGCTTTTTCTTCTTCTGGCGTTTCTTCCACTTCCATATCGGTAATAACGCAAGGGACATTGGTATCAGCAGCAGCTTTTTCTTTAAAAGTCAGTACAGCGTTATTAGGGCTGGCGATTAAAACGAATTCTCCTTCCAACTGACCAGTGCTCATATTGACGCTGCCCGGGCTGGAACCGTCAACGACATGTAGATTAGGGCTGTCAGAACTAGGCGGCCAAGCGCTGCCCGGCCAATGCCAAACTAAAGTTTTTTTACCAGCTTCTGCAAAAACATTCCACAGTTGTTCTGCTTTGCAGTTGGTTGATAATAAATTGTAGCCGCATTCATCCAAATGGGTATCGGATTGACGGAAGAAACAAGTAATACCATGGGTCATGGGATAAGCGCCTGTCGCCATTGTTGTCCATTGAGGCGGTGTAATGGTGGGCACAGCGCCTAAGAGCATCAAATCCTCTCTTGCGGAACCTCTGGCGATGATTTTAGCTAAGTTAGGCATTTTGCCTAAATCAACATACTTTCTGGCCAAGCGAGGATCAAGAGCGTCTACTCCTAGTACAAAAATCTTTTCTGTCAGTGCTTTACGTTCCATAAAAAACACGCTCCTTTACAATTATCAATGATAATAAAATCTATTTCGGAATTCCTTATTCCATCTATATCATAATATTGACACCGCTAAATTGTCTAACAGGGAAAAACAGACGCCTTACAAGAAAATGCGGTAGATTGCGTTATTTGTGCAATACTTTTAGGTGTATGCCGGCTTACTGATACCAAGAGCTTCAAGGCAAGCAGACAAAATAAACCCTATCATGATATAACTAATCATGGCAGGGTTTATTTTGTGAGGAAATGTATATATGATATGGAAATGTTGAAACCAGATAACTCATTAACAACAATCATTTTCCAGCAAAAATAGGCGATTTCATTATTTTCGACGCGAAGAATTGGTCATTAAGCGAAAATAATGATAGATTTCTTGCTCTTTGGTCCATTCAGGCAAAAAAGAACAAGCCAAAAAATTGCCTTGTCTGATGATTACCGGACCTTTGGTATCTTTAGAAATAATGCCTAAGTTCGGCGCTAAAGCAAAAAAACGGATCTCTGCTCCAAACGCGGCACAGAAACGCTGTTTAGGCCATGAAGGAACGTTCAATAAACGATAAGTCATGGTTTTTTGCGGACGAAAATAACTTTTATAATTCATCAACTTTAAAGAACCGTTTTGTCCCAGAAAGCAAGAAGCAGCACCTGATGCTGCAATAGTCAAACCTTTTCGCATTTCCTGCGCTAATGTTTTTTGCAGCGGCAAAAGTCTAGCTAGCTGCATAGGACGCCAAGCACTCAGCCATAAACCGTCTATTTGTTCCAGATCGGTTTCTTTATGAATCAACAGTGTTTCACAATCAATTTCGCTAAAGATTATTTCATTGCGTTTACACAAATCATCGGCACCCAATAATCCAATGTTCATAAACATTTCCTCCTTATCATAATTTGCATTTTTTGCTTTCATCTCAGTTTACGATGTGATAGTATATGATAAGAAATAGTTACCTTTGACAATATGATTAGGAGTTGATGATATATGCTTCCTCAAACGATGGCGCAACTGGAGGAAATTCGTTCCGATTGTTTGAAATTATTACATAAACGGGCTGCATTATCGGCTTTTTGTGCAGTAATTCCTTTGCCCGGCTGTGATCTGGCGTCCGATGTCGCTATTATGTGCGAATTATTGACTACCATCAATCGTAAATTTGGACTTGACGCCATGCAAATTGCCCAACTGGATCGCGAACGACGCAAAATTCTTTTGGTGCTGATTACCTCCGCTGGTAATGAATTTATAGGCAAAGTCGTCACTACCCGTTTAATTCGCGGTGTCTTGAAACAAAGCGGCAAAAAGCTAGCCGTTAACCAAGCCGGTCGTTGGTTGCCCGCTGTTGGACTAGCCTTTTCGGCGTCAGTCAGTTTCGGCGCAATGTATTATTTGGGATTAAGCCACGTCGAACAATGTTATCAAGTTGCCAAAGACTATATGCATCATGTCGATACCCGCTGGCTGGGCGACGTTATTGAACTATCTTCTGCTCAACAAAATTAAACTGTTGACAGTAGCATTGCCAAAAATATCGCCAATCAAAATAACTTCCCAACTAAAGGCACAATTCGTTCGCTTTTAGCGGGAAGTTTATTTTCAATCAATACGTTATTTTATCCAAAAGTTTTAAGGCTTTACAACAATTTATCTTAAGTCTATTAAGCTAATAAGTGATAATCCTCACTGTTTTTCCTAAAGCGGTCAATCGTTTTTGCCAGCGATTGATAACGACTTCACGAAGATTGAGCATAATGGACATTTGCATTTCTTTATAAGCAAGATTTTCACCAAGCCCCAGAATAAACGTAACTGTATCGCTTTCCAATAGTTGATCCAACAATAAATTAGCGCCATCGTCGCCTTTTTGTCGCTGAGGCATTTGATCAAAATAATTAAGCGCTTCTGTCAAGGTAATAATACCTTCCGTCACTAAATCAACGCCTTCTATGGCAGAAATCGGCGGGATTTTGTCATTGATCGGCTCAAAATCTTTGCAAATCGTTCGGTTAGTTTCACGGGCAAAAATTTGGGCAGTCGTGCCGCCGCAAATAATTTTAGCGCCTTCTTGTGCCAAAAACTGCTCAATCATTATTGAATCGTCTTGTTTGTTTTTTGCCGGTCCTGTCATAATAGTGGTGTGCTTAGCTTTTTTTAATCGTACCGCTACAGCAGTGGTATCATCGCCCGGTTCCTGCAAATAATACGTTTGGCAAATTTCTATCACTTGATTTGCCAAATCCTGAGCATTTTTAATTTGCCGAATATCCTTTTCCAATGCTTTAATCAAACCGTTGACACCCAAGCCCATAGGCAGCGTTAACCCTAAACCAGCTTCAACCACACCGTCGCTGACAACCAAGAGCAACTCGCCTTCTCGCATACGAAAAAACGCTTCGTTAATTTTACGCCCAGCAATTTCAAAACTGGCAGTTTTAACAACCTTCACGACATTTTTGTAAATCCGCAAAACTTTTATTCCGTCAAAATCCATTAAATGGACAATGCCATCATCGTAAATACGCAAAATAGAAAAAGTTGAATACGCCAGCCCGCGCACAGAACAAGTAGGCAACGTCTGCACCAGAGTTTCTACCACATCTTCGATAGAAATATTGCTGCTGATCATTTTGGAAGCGATTTTTGCCGTTAAATTAGAGAGAATATTAGCCTTCACGCCGCTGCCCAGTCCATCAGAAAGAACAATGACCACATTGTCCTCATTGCGAATAACTTCTACCGCGTCGCCGCAAGTCACTTCACCATATTTGATCAGCTGAGCAAAGCCGACTTCTCCTGTATAAGCCATCTATTCCAGCTCCTTTTCCCGCTCAAACTGTTTAATCAAGTTGAGCAATGTAATTTTGGTTTCAGCAGTCGTTTCACCCAACAAACCAGCAATTTGTTGCGCTACCATCATTTGATTGTTAATCACTTGATTGGCTTTTTCTAGCGTTTCCTGTTTCATTGTTTCTAGCTCTAGCCGCTTTTTCTCCTGTTCGGTAATATCTTCAAAAATAGCCATATAGAGATTTTTTGTATCGTACATACGCACGATAATCTGTCTGGTCCATAAATCCAAATCAGCATAATGCACAATTTTATCTCTTATTCCCATACCAGTAGCAACAACTCGCTCCATATAGCGAATATCAATGTATTCAAACAAAGCATTGCCCTCCTGAAGACCATAAGGCGCAAACATTTGGCAAGCGCTGGGATTGGCTTCTTGAATCATAAAATCTTGGTCAAAGACAATGATGGCGCTGGGAATACTACGCACGATAGTATGGGCTCTTGATTCCGCTCGATGACGCATATACGTCATGCACATTTCCTGTTCGGCGTCACCACGAACGACAGCAACCGCCTTTTCATAGCAACTATCATAGCCGCAAGCGCTGCAATTCAGCAATTTATGACGATTAAACTGTCCTAAAGATTGCAAAACTTCTTTTACTGCTTCTGTCGGCGCTTCTTTAGGCTGATACCACTTATTATGGAAAGAACGTTGATAAGTTTCAACGCTTTCTAGCGCTGGCAAATGCGCATATCTTTTTTCCCGTTTGAGCACTTGCAAACGTTTATTTAAAATGCTATCGTTTTTTTCTAAATTTAAGCCTGTAATACAGCCTTCACGACAAGTCATCATTTCTAAAAATTTAATGCCTTTGACCAATTTTTTATCCAAGCCTTCTAACGTTTCCAGACAATCTTTGATACCGGAAAGATGGATAACTTCTTCGTTAGTAAACACGCCTTTATCAACCAACTGCTCTGCCAATCCGCCAGTTAAGATCAATTCTTGTCCTGATAACCGATATGTCGGCTCTTTGGCACGGAATTTTTCCATTGCTTCTACATTGGCTTCTTTTAACAACTGCTCTAACTGAGCAAAAGAAAGCATGGCATCAATTTCTTGTACCGATTGATCGTCATGCATTTCGCTTAGGCAAGCAGTAGCATGTACGATTTTGATTGGTTGTTCAAATCGTTTGCGCACAACATGGGCATGATAAGTCGCCGGCGTCGCTAACGGCAGTAAATGAGGCAAAAGTTTGGGAAACCTTTTTTCAAGCAAATTCACAATAACTGGACAATGACTAGAAATAATAAACTGCTCTTTGTCGTTAATTTGCTCCGTTAGGCTTTCAATATAACCCGCGCCAGACACAGCAGTTTCTTCTACCAAAATAAACCCCAACGCATACGCCGCCGCATAAATATCTTCCGCTTGATCGCAGCCAAAATAGCTGATGAAACTAGGCGATAAGGTCAAAACTACCGCATCTTCTTGTAAAAATTTCTTGACCTGCGCTGTTTGATCGTAAATTGTTTTTGTCTTAGCCGGACATTCGGCAATACAGCGAGCACACAAAACACATTTGTCGGCAATAATCTTTGCTTGCTTATTGCTAAAACTAATGGCTTTAACCGCACAGGCGCGCAAACAACGATAACAATCAGTACAGTTGGTTGATTTATTGATAATAGGAAACACTTTTACTCCTCCTCATAATCAAGATAATGTGAGATTAATTCAGGCACATCAATAGGACGAACATGCGTAAAGTACTCCCCGTCAATTTTGACAATAATCCCTTCGCGGCATTGACTTTGACAAAAATCACCATTGACTTCTACTTGCGCCGTTAATCCTCGTTTTTTGATTTCTGCCACAAAAGCATGCGCCACTAAAGGCGCACCTTTTAAACGGCAGCTATTGCCCATACATACTTGAATTTTTTGCATGACAGCTCCTTTTGCTAGATTGAAACTTATATCATTATTATAATATAACTTTTCTTATATTTCGAGAGCAAAATCAAATTTTTATCCTCTTCATACCAAAAACAACGTTTTTTTCTGCCAGCAATCGCCTAATGCATTTTCGTCAAATTTAGCGTATACTGTTAGAAAATCCAACAGCTTACTAAGCCACCATCTCAAACGTTTAAGCATGACAACGCAAGGAGGAACAAGATGACTTGGAAAAAGAAAGCCTTAACGCTAGCTGTCACGGGTTTGCTTTGCGCCCACTTCACCAACACAGCTTACGCCAGCAATTATCAAATTCAAAAAGGGGATACCCTTTCGTCAATCGCCGCTAATTACAAAGTTTCTGTCAGCGACATTAAAAAAGCCAACAATTTGACCGATGATCAAATTATTGCTGGCAAATATTTGTATATTCCAGACGGCGGTGCGTATCATTGTGTCGTTAGCGGAGACACGCTAAGCGAAATTGCCGCTCGTTATCGCGTCAGCGTTAGTGAGATCAAAAAAGTCAACAACTTAAAAAGCGATCTGATCAAAGCTGGCGATACCTTATGGATTCCTTTGCATACGATTACAAATACAACCATGACCAGCCGTAGCGGCAGTCGCAAAACGCAAACCGTTACTGCTGATGAAATGGAATTGATGGCCAAAGCCGTTTACGGTGAAGCACGAGGCGAATCTATGTTGGGACAGATTGCCGTCGCTGCGGTTATTTTAAATCGTTGTGATAGCAGCGAATTTCCCAACACGATCACAGAAGTCATTTATGAACCGTGGGCTTTTACCGCCGTTCATGATGGTCAAATCAATTTAACACCCAATATGGCGGCCTACCAAGCAGTCAAAGAAGCACTTGGCGGCTACGATCCCACTTACGGCGCTCTATATTATTGGAATCCCCGAACCGCCACCAGTGCATGGATTTGGAGCCGCGCGGTAGTCGTTCAAATTGGACAACATTTATTTGGTTTTTAATTTTTTTAGGCGAAATTGTTTTGGCAATTTCGCTTTTTTTATGCAACAAACAGTAAGTTCTCATCGTCACTAAAATAGCAATGTCATTTTTTAGGAGGATGAATATGATGAAAAAAATATTACCGACCGCCGTATTAAGCTGCTTTTTATTGTCGCAGCCGCTTTCTGCTTTCGCTCAAGAGCCAGCAAATAAATTAAGCGAAGCTATTCTGGAAGCAAAATCCATACTGGCTATTGACGAGAACGATTGGCAGGAATTTGATTACAGTTCTTATGAAACAGAGGACGGCGTGCGCTATCAGCTCCGCTGGGAAAATAATAATGACCGCGGCGAAAGTATTTCTGCTGAAATTGATCAAACGGGTCATATCTATCGCTACAATTATTATGCGAATAATGAACGAACCGGTTTATCGCCGCTGCGACTGACAACTGCACAAGGAGAAGCCGACGGCTATCTGAAAAAAATGCTGCCTCAACTGGCTCAAAATTTTATCCTTGTTGAGCAAAACGGCAATAATGATGCCTTTATATTCACTTACCAGCAAATGCGCGATAATGTGCCTATCCAAAACGCTCACGCCGTGATTAGTGTCGATAAATTTACCAAACAAATCACACAATATTATCTAACGGATACAGTTGATTGGCAACAAGAATCATTTCCCGATAAAAATAACGCCATTAGTTTGACTAAAGCTCTGGAAGCATGGGAAAAACAACTAGGCGTTGAATTAGTCTATCGCAGTTACTATGATTATCAAAATAAAAACACTACCATCTTTCCGGCATATCAAGTTAAGAATACCGATGAAGTCATTGATGCGCTCACTGGGCAAAGCATTTCTCTGATGGAAACCAACGGACCCATAGCCTATAACGCCAGTAAACAGGAAAGCGTTCGTGATACCGCCGCTGGAAGCGCTGAAAATGGCGGCAGTCTTTCACCGCAAGAACAAAATGCAGTAGAAAATATGCGCAATTTAAAAACCAAAGAACAAGCCGACAATGCTACCAGAAATTTGCTTGCCCATCATTTAACCTTAGAAAATGCCTATTTAACCAAAAATCAAGATAATCGTTATCTCTGGCGGCTTTCTTATTCTGATGATAATCAATCCAATAGTTTGAACGCTACGGTAGACGCTCAAAGCGGACAAGTTTTGTCTTTTTATCGCTATCAAAAAAACGATTTGCCCGAAAAAACAACGCTTAAAAGTCATCAAGACTGCCAAAAACTTGCTGATGACTTCTTAAAGAAAGCTGCGCCAGACCAATTAAAACAAAGTCGTCTAGTCAATGACACAGATGTTAATGATGACGATCGCTATTCAACCATACACTATCAACGTTTAGTCAATGGTATTGTTTTTGTAGACGATGGTCTTTCGGTAGTTGTTGACCGCGCTACTGGTCAAATCATCAGCTATAATTTGAACTGGCTATTTAATGCTGAATTTCCTGCTATCGATCAAATCAAAACGATTGGTGAGATTACCCAAATACTGGCTGATTTGGGCGAATATCAGTTGATTTATGTCAATGGTAAAGACAATCGTTTAATCTATGATTTTTATCAGCAGGGTATTTATTATCTTGATCCTTTTACCGGCAAACGCTTAGACTGGCGTGGCCTGCCTTATCAATCTTCACAAACGACCGTTTATCAATGGCAAGGCAATCATGCCTTTATTGAGCAAGCAGAACAGCTGCGAGAAAACGGCATTTATCTGAACGATAGCCAAATCGACTGCGCGCAAACTATGACGCAAAGCCAGCTAATGTTGTTGCTTTACCGCAGTCGCATTCCTTATCAAAGTGTTACAGAGGACGAAATGTATCAAACCCTAACCAATTGGGGCGTCATTACCAAAGCAGAAATTGCTCCCACCGCCCTTCTCAGTCGTGAAGAAGGCGCAAAATACTTGATTAGACTGTTGGGGTATGATAAACTGGTACAAAAAGCTGATTTATTCCGCTATCCCTATACAGATGAAGGCAACGCCGCTTTAAAAGGTTATGTGGCTTTAGCCGGCGGCTTAGGACTATTAACTGTCGCTGACGATGCCATTAAACCCCAAGCGCCTTTATCAATTATGGATGGTTTTTACGGTGTTTATCAGGCTTTAAACCAATAAACCCCCACAAAAGAAGGTTTGCTTATGGCAATTTTTTTTAAATTTGCCGCCGAGCCTGCGGCAACAACGGAAGGGCTTAGCGGCAATTATCTTGCTGATTTAGTAGAAAGCGTCGTTTACGGAAACGATATTATCTTTCATTTTGCCGAGGATAAAATCTATTTGGAATTTTGTCCTGAAGGCTGGTTATTTTTGCATTTAGCTGACGGCGGCTTTCATGGCGAATGTCAAACCAATATTGCCGGCGCCGGTTTTCACAAAGCGGCGCTGGAATTAGTCGAAACCATTGCTGCCACGGCTGGATTAGTTTTACATGTTGAAGATGAAACGGGTTATTACAATGAACGGAATTTTGATGAATTGCGTGGATATCTCTATGGCTGGCTGGGCAATCTTCTGACTGGCGTCGTCATGCTCAGCGAACAAGACGGCAATACTAAAGGTATGCAGCTGTGCTGGCCTAAACCGCAAGAGCGTTATCTGCCCGCTGAGATTCCTCAGTCAGTAATCACACCAACAGGCCGTTGGTTCATTGAACAATTAAAAAGCGCGCTAAGTCATCCCAAAAATTTTGCTGATTTAGCACAACGCTTCTTTATTTGGCCCGACGAATCCAAAGACAGCTGGTTTTATCACAATTGTGCCATGGCACGACTATGGACTGATTGTTATTTTATGCCTTCCGAGCGGAGCAAAAAAGATAATGCCATCAATGAACAGATTATTAAAGAACTGGAATTTGCCGTTTTTTTAGACGAGCAACAGCCTATTCCCCATGAAGATTACCGACTGCTATGTCAACTTAGTCAGCATGAACCGTTAAATTTGCAGAATACGCCCAATGAAACTTATTTTGGTTCTATCGGATATCGCAAAGGACTCATTACAGAAAATCTTTTAGGCTTACGTATGATTATGGACGGTCATTTCTTACGTGGCTATGATGAAGACGGTTTAATCTTTGATAATCGTTTAAACGGTCAGCGGCGCTTTATTCGTCTGAAAGTTTATTATAACAACGACGGTCAAGCTAAATTTAAAAATCTACCCGAAGAAGATAAACTATTTGCAATAGAAAAAGACCGTTTCCATTTACAAGGTTGGTATGAATCCGCTAATGAAGCAGGCTTCTCGGAGGCTTGTTGCGTTCAAATCTTTGCCAGTCATTACCTGTTTTTACTTGTCTTGTTGTATGAACAAGCCACTGATCGTCAGTGGGCAATGCAATGGTTGGATAAATTGAGTTTTGTAGTAGATGAAGAAAACGAAAATTTGCCATAAAAAAGAGGGAAGAAGCAATGGATTTCTCGCATTGTTT
>CATJSX010000111.1 GCA_949743265.1 uncultured Peptococcaceae bacterium | reverse complement strand
GATAAACTTAAGGGCTTAGCGGACAAAGCTAAAAATTGGGGTTCTAATTTAATCAAGAGCTTTATGGACGGGATCAAAGGTCGGCATGATGAATTGGGCAAAACCATGCAGAAAACGTCAACGGTTGTCAAAGATTATATTGGTGTGGAAAGCCCAACGAAGAAAGGGCCATTGATGCGCAACCATCTCTGGGGCGGCAATTTGGTACAGTCTTTTGCCGATGGAATGACTAACCATTTAAGAACAATGGAACAAGCCAGTCAAGCAGCGTCTAAAATGGTTAAAATCAGTGGTTCTGTTTCTTATATTGCTGATAAACTACCTGATGCCGAAGTAATGGATAAAGTCATACAAAGCGATGTGATTATTGACTCCAAAATCAATAAAGCAGCATTTTCAGCCGCTGAAAATACTATGATTTCTTCCGCAGTTTGGGAAAACACGAATATGCTTCATACGTCTCATCATGCGAACACGTTTAATACGCATTATCAGGAAAAAATCAGTCGCATTTCTGCTGAATATTTGAGGGAAAACCACAGTAGTATTGCTCATGATTTGAACGAGTCTAGTCGTTATGATTTCAGCTATCTAAATGGCTATAGCAGTAAACTGGTGAATAATTATTACAGCGATGCAAGAAAGCAAGCGGTTCAAAATTACTTTGACGACAATAGCTATCCTGTAAGCAATAGCCGCTATCAAGCAGAAAATCATCAGGAACGGTTTCATACGCTTAACAGTATCAGTGTTCCTCATAGGGTAGGCAGCAGAGGAAATGCTATTGAGCAAGTGACCATTCAGATTTACCCTAATCCAGAACATGATGAAATGGCCTTAGCGCAAATGGTTAAAAACGCTGTAGAAAATTTACTGAACGATAGAAGCTATCCAAAAGATAATGATCAAGATTTAGGGCTAACCTTTAGCATGAATGGGGTGAGAAGCTATTGAAAATCGTTTTAGGGGGAATGGAATTGCGTACAGAAGAAAAGCCTGACACCATTCCTTTAGGCGGTGAACAGAGCCTTGCCGTGGAACAATTCCCCGGCGGTAACGTAAGCGTGCAGAATTTTGGCGCTGGTTTCAGGGAGATCAGCTGGTCAGGGTGGTTTGAAGGCACTGATGCTTTTGAACGCATGGAGCAAATCGAAGCTATGCGTACTAAAGGGGAAAAAATTGTTTTAGAAACGGAAAAGTATTCCCTTGATGTGGTGATTAAGTCTTTTCAACCAGAACATAAAAAGAACTTCTATATTCCGTTTAGTCTTACGCTGATTCGTGTCATTGATCATGACAGCGGCAGTAAGGATACCGTCGACAAAGCGGCAGAAGCGATTAAACGCGAAGAAGCGGAAAGCGGTATGACAGAAGAAAAAGAGGAAACATACACGGTAAAATCTGGAGATACGCTGTCGAAAATCGCTTTAAAATTTCTGGGAAACGCTAATGCCTATGATAAAATCTATCAGGATAACAAAGCGATATTGACGAAAGGTCCGCATAAGATTTATCCCGGTCAAGTATTGGTTATTAGAAAATAAATAGAGGTGGAGTTGGGTGTTTACTTATCAAAAAAACGGTCAATTAGAGCCGGTTGCTACGCCGGTGGTCAATATTGCTTTAAATGGTCAGCCAGTTAAAGATTGGCTGTCTTTTAACGTAACGCTTAGTGGATTAGGCGATATTGATACGTATGAAGTGGTTTTACCATGGACGATTGGTGATAAGCCATATGACCCACTGCTATATTCCGGTTCTGCTCAATCTGCTGACTTGGTCAATGGCATGGCAACGATAAAAATTGAAGCTGGCTATGAAGGCGGAGAGATAAAACTGCTTATTGAAGGGGATATGGACGCGCCAAAATGGAGCTTTGATAACGGTGAGCGTGTCACCATTAGCGGGCGTTCCTATGCTTCAAGGGCTTACGATGAGAAAGAAACGGTCAAATACCAAAATATGACGGCAACAGAAGCACATGCTAAAATTGCGGCGCTACATGGATTGACACCGGTAGCGCCAGTAGCAACAACGTCAATGATAGGCGAATATATCAATGATGATCACGCCAGCTTGACCAGCGAAACCAGCCATTGGGATTTGATTTTATACTTAGCGGAAAATGAAGGATTTGTGACAAGGGTACGGGGGAAAGAATGGTATTTCGGTCCGTTGGATAGCATGCCTAATTTTTTGTTGGAATCCTTACCGTATACTTTCGGCGTTGATATTATGCGGGGATTAACTTTTGAACGAGCGCCTAATGCGGCGCGGAACTTAACCGTTGAGATTATTAGTTATCAACCGGCAAAGACCAAACGGGGTAAAGGCAGCCGTATTATTGAAAAGTCCAGCAGCGTAGGTAAAGGCATTAACAAATATGTTGTTCGTGAATATGTGCCGAATATTACCCGCGATCAAGCCCAGCGCTTAGCGAAGAATAAATTAGCAGAGCTGTCAAAGCAGCAGGTATTCGGTTCATTTTCCTGCAATTTTAATCCTGAATTGGATATTGACCGCAAGGTGGTTTTGTATGGCGTGGGTGTAGGACTGTCGCAGCATTATTTTGTGCAGAATATCCGCATCAGCGGCGATAGACAGAAAGGGTTAAAAAGCGAAGTTTCTTTTAGCAATTTACAGCTGACGGAAGCAGGCGGTTATCGGTAAAAAATATTAAGCATCTGCTTTTTGGCAGGTGCTATTTTTATAACCAAAAAGAGGTGAAAAGATGGAGAGAAAAGACGCTGAAGCTATTACTCGTTTTATAATGCAAAATCAACGACAGACCATCTTTTTCGGTGTAGTAACTGCCATTGATACTAATAAAAAATTGCTAAAAGTGGAGCTAGAGCCGTATGGAACAGAAACTGGCTGGTGCAAAGTCGTGAAAGGGTTATTTCCCTGCGAAGCCAGAGAAACATGCAAAAATAAAGATTTAGCTGTTTGCGCCCATGCGCCTGCCGGTTGTAAAATTACAGACCATCGTGCCGATATGGAAGAACAATGCCAATGGTCGAAAGATATTCCCATCGGTTTAGAAGTGCTAGTGGCAGCTATTTGGGGAGCGAAAGAAGTGCAGTATGTAGTAGTTGGCGAATTGGAGTGAAGGAAAATGGACATGATGCTCTGGAATGGTGAAGTCATGTGGAACAGCGACGATATTCAAGTGGTTGGCGGCGATGCAGCAGTTAATCAGCAGGCCTATTTGCGTACAATCGCCGACAGAGGTGAAAGCGTTTTTTATCCCGATTATGGAACAGAAGTTTATCAAAAATTAGGCCGTATTGACAGCGATAGTCATCTTTCTGAGATTATCGCAGAAGTTAAGGCGGCTTTTTTAGCAGTAGAAGGGGTAAAAAGTATTGTTTCTATCAATATTGGTAACACAACACGATACGATGAAACGGTGAAATTGATTACGGTGCGATATCTGATTGAGGGCAATTCAGAGGTGCAGCAGAGAGAATTTTTGGTATAGGCAGGTGAAGCGTATGGAATGGCCCACTAAAGATGACTTAACGAAAGTGTTGGTAGAAAATATTGTTGGACAAGGCAAGCGATTTAGTGATTTATCCGATAGCTGGTTTACGAAGCACTTAATCATTGCTTTGCGTGAAGGCATCTGGTTATTTCTGTTAGTAGCGCGTGGCGTTTACGATAATTTAAGCGTGCGAACCTCAAGCGGTCAAGATTTAGATGATAAGGGCTATGATTTTGGTGTCGATCGAAAACCAAAAACAAAAGCACAACACTTGGTTACGCTGCATAAATCAACAGCAGTGACGGAAGATTATCCCGTACCAGATAATTTTTTAGTGACGACAACTTCTATTGCCAATCAGCCGCCAGTTAAATTTGTTGTGGCAGCTGGCCAAAACAAAAAAATTGCTGCTGGAGAAAAATCTGTTGACGATGTTATTGTAGAGTGTATGGAATTTGGCGAAGTTGGCAATGTCGGGCAAGGACTTATTAACTTAGTGGCGCAGGCTGGCTTTGATAGTGTAAGTAATAGCCGTTTATATGCGGTTGGGGTAGCCGATGAAAGTGATGATGATTACCGGCAGCGGATTTTGGAGAAAAAGCGAAAGCCTGCGAAAGCTGGCGTACCACGCGATTGGGAAAACTGGGCATTAGAAGTGGCCGGTGTCTCCAGCGCTGTTTGTTTTCGAACGCCACGAGGACCGGGAACGGTAGATATTATGATACTGGGACCTGACGGTGAACTGCCCGGCGAAGGATTGATTGCCGAGTGTCAAGCACATTTAGATGAACTAACGCCAGCGGATATTGCTGATGGCGGTGTTAAAGTTGTTGCGCCAGAATTGGTGCCGATTGCTATTATACTTAAAAATGTTCGCTTTAAAAAAGGTTATGACCAAGAAAATAGTCAAGACATTCTTAAAAATGCGCTGGAAAAGTATTTTGTTAAAGCACGCAACGAAATTAAAGTGGTGGATATTATCGTTGCGTTAAGAACAGCAGCCGACCCATCAGACAGCAGTAATGAACCAATAGTAGTAGATTTTATTGTAAAACAACCGAACAGTAACATCGTTATCGGGAATATGCAGATGGCGCAGCTGGAACGGTTGGTCATAGAGGTGTAGTTATGGCTGATAATATGATGGAATTTTTAATGAACCATTTTCCGCACCGATGGCTGGATAAACGCAAAGCCGGCACATTAAAATTATTTTCAGGATTAGGCAATACGCTGGATTATATTGAGACTTACACTGATGTTTTAAAGAGAAATAACAGCACCAGAACGGCCACAGAATTATTAGCGGAACTAGAAAACGAGTATGGTTTAGCCGTTAATCCTTCTTATGACTTTGAGGTACGCAGAGCCAATATTTTGGCGGCTAAACGAGCAACGGATTTCCCTATAACCAAGCAAGCCCTTTGGGACATGATGCATTTTATGGGTATCAAAGCGGAGATTACTGCTGATTATGCTGCTTCAACGATGCGTGTTGTGATGGAACCTGTTGCTGATACTAAAGAAGTGTTGTTAAGAGGCAGAGAATTACTGTTGGATAATGTGCGTGCGCACGTTTGGCTGGATATGGTAGGGATTTTAAAGGAATCATATGATGTTCCAGTTGCTGTTGAATCTTTTTTGGTGTTCAGCAGCGACTATTTTGCACGCAAGAATATCCGTCGTAGGTTATTGGACGGCGGTTGTTTATTAGATGGCAGCAGTTTTTTAGACAGCGAATATGAAGGACAGCGACTTTTAAATGGCGGCTGGACATTAAACGGCAGCGGCTTACTGGATGGTAAACATGAAGGGCAATTATTTCTTGACAGCTCTTGTTTTTTAGATGGGGTCTATAATTTAAAAGGTTATATCAATAACTATGATACGGAACTATATCCCGCCAGTCTTACTGTCAACAGCGATATGGCGCAAACCGTAGCCATAGAAACTTTTCTGACTATAGAAAAAGACCTGTACTACTTAGATGGCACAGGCACGTTAGACGGCGGCAAATTGCTTGATGCCGAAGTCATAGAGATGAATTTGTAACGAAGAAAGGAGAGATGAAGATGGCAAAAGGAGTTATTACCTTAAAAGGCAGAGAAAAACTCTGT
>CATJSX010000110.1 GCA_949743265.1 uncultured Peptococcaceae bacterium | reverse complement strand
CAGACGCTCCTTTCGTTGGGAGTATAAGGGTTATATTTCAATTCCAGTATAAACCATGGGGGAGCGTTTGTCATTTAATATTAACTTAACAGAACCAAATTTAATTGGAGGAGAAAATAAGATGATTATTATTGATCGTTTTGAAGGCTCGCGGGCTATTTTAGAAATGGGCGAAGATGTCTTTTCGCTTCCTCGTTCTTTGCTGCCAGAAGGCGCTTTTGAAGGCGCTTGTTTAACTATTGAAATTCGACTTGATGATAATGCGCAAAAAGAACGTCAAACCGATATTGAAAATATCTTCGATCAACTTTTTTGAAATAATTATCGTTACACAAACAGTGACAAATTGTAATGCTGGTAAGGATTTTTGGCTGATTTTTAAATAAAACAAAGTCTCTATGATAATGAAACGGAAAAACAAAAAATTTTGCGTAATAGCGTAGCGCTTTGTATAATAATAATTTTTAATAAGGTAATAAGGTGATAACAATGTATCATTTCGTTTACGCCGATGAAGAAGGCAATGGCTATATTGATGAGGATTATTTTGCATTAGGGCGATTGGGCAATCATTTTGTGGAGCCAGTAGCAGAAGAATTGATTCCTCTGCCGGAAGGGGTTTCTTTGACTATGATTCCCGATCGCAGCGCTATTGCCATGAATTCCCAAGGCGAATTTGTTCGTTATGATAAAAAAGTTTGGGTGATGGGGGCGCTTTTGCCGCAAGGGTATACACGTACGCTGTTACCAGCCTTTGTTAATGACACTAAAGCTAAAATGCTGCCGCTTTTTGGCTATACAGCCGTTTGTGCCAAAGACGGCGAGCTTTATGTTGCTGCAGTGGCTACCGATGAGGACTATAAATGGAATCCGGAATTTTATCATACTGACGATTTAGCACAAAAAGTAGCAGCGTTAAAGAAAAAATTTCCGCATAATCGAATAGTCGAACAACTAGGGCATTGCGCTTTGACATATGGTTGTTTTACGGCGCAAAATATTTTTTATCATCGTTGGGAAGGTGGCATACCCGTTTCGCCGTCTTGTAATGCTCAATGTTTAGGTTGTATTTCTTTGCAGCCTAGCGAATGTTGTCCTTCTCCACAACAGCGTTTGTCCTTTGTTCCGACAGTAACGGAGATTGTTGAGTTGGCAGCATATCATTTATCAGATGGTGAAGATGCTATTATCAGTTTTGGTCAAGGCTGTGAAGGTGATCCCAGTTTACAAGCTGATTTAGTCAGCCAAGCTATCAAAAAGATACGCCAAAAAACGACCAATGGCACGATCAATATGAATACTAATGCTGGCTATACCATAGGCATTGAAAAATTAGTCCAAGCAGGTATTGATTCCTTGCGTGTTAGTTTAAACAGCGCTACAGAGGAAATCTATAATGCCTACTATCGCCCCAAAAATTATCATTTGGCTGATGTTCGTCGTTCTTTAAAATTAGCTGCTCAACATGGTGTGTATACTTACTTAAATTTATTGATGCTTCCAGGCGTTAATGATTGTGAAAGCGAAATAGAAAGTTTGTTGACGCTCGTGACAGAAAATGATGTCAAAGCCATTCAAATTCGCAACCTTAATATTGATCCTGAATTGATGACAGAAATTTTGCATCACTGCAATAGCGAGGCGCTAGGGGTGCCGCAGTTTTTGGAAATTTTGACCCAAGAATTGCCGCAAGTTGCCATTGGCAATTATACGAAGCCTCTAAAATAGGAGTAGAAAAGGTAAATTTTTCATGATATAATCAAAGCGATACAAAAAATTTTTTAGGAGGCGTTTTGCGCAATGAAGAACAAAGTAACCGCAATATTTTTGCTAGTAATGATGGTTTTTGCTATGACTGGCTGTACCAGTGATGAGATTGGTTATTTGGAATTGATGAAAGATTATACTGATCTATCAGGTGTTGGATTAAGCGAAACCATTGTTATTGATTATGATGGTTCAATGGATGATGAATTAGGTTGGCAATTAGGAGCACAACATTTAGAAATCCGATTAACAGGCGATGTGGATCAAAAAAACATGACTATGGATATTGCAGTAGCTTATCGTCTAGCGTCACGAGGAGACTTTGCGCCATTAAGTCGTTTGGTAATGACAAAGGATTCGGTTATTTTTTCCACTGAAGGCATTTGGAATTTATATAAGACTTCCGCAAGCGAAGCAAAACAATGGAGTGAAGAATTTATCAATGAAGTAGATGCTTTTGTTGCTGCTAATCCTTATATTGCCGAACGGCTTGACAGTGATGAGATTTCATGGAATAAAGCTGCTTTGCAGAATTTGAATCAGATCTATGATTCTCTTATAACCAATCACGAAAGTTTTGAAAGTGCTATTATAACCGCTAAAGACGGCGGATACGAATTGGTTTTGACCAAAGATAGTTTACTCACTCTTATCAGTAACTGGCTCGATTTTGCCGTTGCTAATAGTGATAAAAGTTATCAGTTGGCTAATGATTTTATAGACTATTTCCAAACGTTTTATAATGCTGCTGATGATGAGTTTGCTTTAAGCAAAGAAATGTGGCAAGAAGCTCTTATTAGTATTCAAGGCGATTGGCAGCGATTGAGCGATCAGCTGAAAACGATGGAAATTGGCGCTAATGACCGTTATGTTGAATCGATCAAAATGACTGGAACAGAAGGCAATCGCGTTTATACTAATAAAGGGCAGTCAATCATTGAAGAATTAGGCTTAAAAATGACTGTAAATGCCGTTGCTGCTGAGAAAAAAGTTACTATTGGCAGCGATATCACTAAAGCGGTCACTATGCAGCTGTTCTCTGATGGTTTGCAAGAAATTATTGATCGCTATACCGAATTTGAACAAATAGTGTTAATGCCTGACGGTATGGGCTTTGCTGATGTTGAGGTAAACGGTCTATTTTGTGGTGAAGCTACACAAAATTATTCTTCGGCGTTCATGACGACCATTGACGGCAGTTATGCCGTAAGCGTTAAAGAATTATTCAGCTTGCTTAACGGTATTTCTTATCAATTAAATGAAGGCATCGTAACAGTTTCTAATGCTGAGAAAGATGTGACTTTGGCAACTTATGACGTTGATGGTATTGATTACATCAAATGCCGCGACCTAAATCAATTAGGTTTTAATGTTGTTTATGAAGCTAATCCTGAAAGAATTACCATCAGTCAATAAAATGGCTGAAATTTGCCCTTGACTATTGTGGGGTTAACCGTTATACTATTAAAAGCGTCAAACGGAATTTGAATGATAGAAAGAGGTGGAAACCAGTGAAACCAGATATTCACCCAAAATATGATACTGTAAAAGTGATCTGTGCATGCGGCAATGAGTTTGAAACAAAATCTACCAGCGATCATGATATCAAAGTAGAAATTTGTTCTCAATGCCATCCTTTCTACACAGGCAAGCAACGCACACATGCTGCTGCTGGTCGGGTAGAAGCATTTAATAAAAAATTCAAGAGAAACTAATAGCTGTTGGAAAAAGACTGATGTCGATAAGGCATCAGTCTTTTTTTGCGTTCAATTATTTTGTAGTTCACGCTAAAAAACATTGAAAAAAGAAAAAAATAGAAAGCAATGAAAATTTCGCTAGAAAAATCCTTGACATTTTATTGACTAAATGAAGGCAAAAAGGTATCATTAAGCTGTTATAGGTTTGATTTGCTGGTTTTATTTTATAATAAAATGCTGTATTGACTCCATTGTTTGCATGAAAGTCAGTACAACTTTTAAAGGAGGGAAATAAAGGTAGAATTGTATGCAAATTGATAATTTTTATTTTAAATGCCCAAAGAGCATTATTGAAAAGTGTGATGTTTGATTTCTTTGCGGCATGAACAGAAAGGAGTGCAAGAGAACCGTATAGCTGCGGTATAGCGCCCAGTGGCTGCTATTAGGTATGATTTCAATCATATGAGCAAAGAGTTTCTTTGCAGGCTAATAAATATGGTAAAAACAACTCAAAAAGTAAATGTTTTTCATGATGAGACCATAGTTGGCAATCCGGTAAAATATTATGTGATTCTTTCTGCTGTTCTTTTTGCGTTTTGGCTACTTTTATCCGGCAGATTAGAAGCAAAATTTTTAATTTACGGTATTGTGACAGCGTTGGTATCAGCGTATGTGTGTATGCCATTGCTGATGATTCCATCTAAAGATGGCAAGAAAAAATATTTTGCCTTTGGCGTTTCTTTGCCTAAGTATGCTTTATATTGGTTATGGTTGATTAAAGAAGTCGTTAAGGCCAATATTGATGTTGAAAAAGCCGTTGTTCGTTCAGAGATGGAAATCAATCCTATGATGGTTTCTTTCAAGATGCCTTATGAAAATCCCATGGCACATGCAACACTTGCCAATTCGATTACATTGACACCAGGAACCATTACTGTTGAAGTATCAGAAGACGGTATCTATGTCGTTCATGCGTTAATCGACGGCGCTAGGGACGGGCTTTTGGATGGCGGTATGCAAATGAAAATTGCCAAACTTTTTGGCGAAACGTGTCAATATGAAGTTTTGCCACTAGAAAGGGGGACTGACGGTGCAGCCTGATTTTTGGAATATGAGTATTATCAGCATGGATATGGTCTACAAAATTTTGTTGGTAGCGATGGTTATTTTGGTTGCTGTAATGTTGCCCCGTGTTTTTGAAGGTCCTACGATTTACGACCGTTTAAATGGTTTAGGCGTTATTGGCGCTGATACAATTTTGCTTTTGGTTTTGATTGGTTTTGTCGACGGTCGACCGGATATGTATGTTGATATTGCTATCTCCTATGCGATTTTAGGTTTTATCAGCTCTGTTATTATTGCAAAGTATATAGGAGGGAAAAAACAACCATGAGAGAAATTATCGCCTGTCTTTTCCTTCTGATCGGTGTGGTATTTATTACCGCTTCAGCCATTGGGGTTTTAAGACTACCGGATTTTTATTCTCGATTACATGCTTCCGGCATGGGAGAAACCTTAGGATTATTATCAGCGTTTATTGGATTAGCTATCATCAATGGCATCAATTTAACTACGGTTAAGTTGATTATTATTGCGCTGTTTATTTTTTTGGCCAATCCGATTGGGACACATATGCTGGTAAGAGCCGGCTACAAAGACCATTTTAAGGATTGGAGGAAGGAGGAAACAAAAGATGCAGATACTCATCATTGAGGCAGCGCTCTTATTGTTTTTGATCTTTACGACAGTTTGTATCTTATGTGTGAAAGATATTTTGGCAGCAGCTATCATTTATTGTGCGTTTAGTTTTTGCGCCGTTCTGCTGTATTTTATGATGGGGTCTCCGGACGTTGCCTTTACAGAGGCCGTTATCGGCGTTGTATCGACTATTTATTTTGTCGTAGCGCTAAAAAATATGAATCGGTGGTGTAAATAATGAGAATGATAGGAACCATTGTCCTCGTGATCATTACGACGTTGTTTTGTCTGAATGTTGATGCTTTACCGACCATCGGTGATATCAATTCAGCGCCGAATCAGCATATTACACCAACTTATATCGAACATTGTCAACATGACACTGGTTCTCCTAATATTGTTACTGGAGTATTGGCTGACTACAGAGGCTTTGATACTTTAGGAGAAACGTCGGTAATGTTCGTTGCTGGTATTACAACGGTTTTGATTTTGAGGGAAAACAGAAAAAAAGCAGAGAAAGGTGGGGCTAAAAAATGACGAAGCGTTTTGGCGGCATCGTATTAGATATTTCTTTTAGAGTTTTGGTGCCCTTCACCTTAGTTTATGGAATTTATATTTTGACTCACGGTGAGTTCAGTCCCGGCGGCGGTTTCCAAGCTGGCGCTTTATTAGCAGCAGGAATCGTTTTGTCTCGTCTGATTCAAGGACGTAGCGCTGGATTTAATATTTCAGGAGAACATGCGGTAATCTGGGCTGGCGTAGGAACGTTTATCTATGCGCTGACTGGTTTTTTACCATTATTCTTCGGAGGCAATTTTTTGGATTACAGTTTCTTGCCTTTTCCGGCGGAAGAACTGCATGAGCTTCATGCCATGGGAATTTTGCTGATAGAAATCGGTGTTACCATCTGCGTTATGATGACAATTATTGATATTTTGGATGCTGTCACAGAAAGGGCGGATATTGATGACTGACACACTGAATTTATTCTTAGCGGAAAAAGGCGTCTATATCCTAACGCTCATTTTATTTTTTTTGGGACTTTATGGGATGATTATGTGCCACAATTATATGAAAAAGCTGATGTCAATGAATGTTATGCAGGTTGCCGTTATCTTTTTCTTTCTCTGCTTTGGACAGAAATTCGGCGGCACAGTGCCTATTTTTGATGAAGCGCTTCCTGCTGCCGCTATGTATATCAATCCTTTACCCCACGCATTGATGCTGACCGCTATTGTTGTTAGCTTGGGGACAACAGGGGTAGCTATCGCGTTGTTGATGCGCATCAAAGAAACATTTGGTTCTTTGGAAGAAGAAGAAATTTTAAGGAGGGTGGATGAATGAGTCAGCATTTTCCGGTTTTGATTGCTGTATTGCCGTTAGCAGCTGCGCTAATCAGCCCTCTATTAAGTTATATCAACCGTAATTTAGGCAAATGGTTGGTACTTACCGCTATTGGCGGATCATTTATCAGTGCTGTTAATGTATTATTGACGGTTCTTTCGACGGGTACGCCTATTCACTATTATATGGGTGATTGGCCTGCTCCTATCGGTATTGAATTTGTACTAGATCCGCTAAATGCAACACTAGCGACATTAGTAACTTTTGTGGCGTTAATGGTTGGCGTTTACGGCACGTCTTTTCTTGCTGATGCCGACTGGTTGAAAACAGCTGGTTATTATACTTTGTATGGTTTATTGACTGCTGGTTTAGCTGGTATGGTCATTACAGGCGACGTTTTTAACCTCTATGTATTCTTGGAAATATCGTCTTTAGCTTGTTATGGTTTGATCGCATTAGGTGGGAAAAAATCCGTTTTGGCCGCTTTCCGTTATTTAGTTATTGGAACTATTGGAGCGTCGTTATATTTATTAGGCGTCGGCTATCTTTATGGGATAACTGGTACGTTAAATATGGCTGATTTGGCTGAACGAATTGTGCCGCTTTTAAATTCGCCAGCAGTTTATATCGCTATTGGTATGTTTATTGTTGGTTTTGGCATCAAAATGGCACTTTTTCCTTTGCACGGCTGGCAGCCTGATGCCTACACTTTTGCGCATCCAGCTGCTGCAGCTTTGATTGCAGGAATTATGAGCAAAGTGCCAGCTTATGCGATTTTACGCTTTTTCTTCTATGTTTTTGGCGCAGACAGCTTTGTTATTTCCACGGGATTGGAAATCATGGGTATTTTGGCTTGCTGCGGCATTGTACTGGGTTCTGTAATGGCCATTGCGCAACAAGATTTTCGTCGTATGCTAGCCTATTCTAGTGTAGCGCAAATTGGTTATGTGATAGTTGGTTTTGCTATTGGCAACGTTTATGGTTTAATCGGCGCTGTCTTGCACATCATCAACCATGCATTTATGAAAAGCACTTTGTTTTTGACCATTGGCGGAGTACAGTATCGTTATGGTGAAAGCAATATTTACAAATTAGGTGGAATTTATTCCAAAATGCCGGCAACAACGGTAGCAATGGTAATTGCTGCTATGTCAATGATCGGTTTGCCACCTACAGGCGGTTTCTTCAGCAAATGGTATTTGGTTTTGGGCGCTATGGAAACCGGTCAATATCTCTTTATCTTTATTATCATTTTGAGTAGTTTGTTGAATGCCATTTATTTCTTTAGAGTCATTGAACAAATCTTTATTGTTCCTGATGCCAAATTGAAAGAAGTCAACAAACCAAAGGGAAAATTGGAATTGCCGTGGCAAATGGTTCTGCCTATTTTAGTAATGGGCTTGGGCATTTTGGCTTTAGGATTCTGGAACGAACCGATAGTCACCAATATTCTTAACTTTGCATTGCCGGAGGTGCTATTGAGATGACACCAGATGTTATAATTGACATTCGACCATTTTTGGCGGTAGGCGTATCAATGTTAGCGGCGCTTTTAATCATGTTCAGCGATAAAAAACCTAATGTGCGTGAAGCATGGACGTTGATTGCTGCTTTTTTGAAAGTGACGATTATTTTTTCTATGCTACCGGCGGTGTGGAGTGGGCAGGTATATGAATATACGTTGTTTAACATTGTTGATGGTATTGGTTTTACTTTAAAAACCGATGCTGCTGGTATGCTTTTTGCTGGCTTGTCTTCTTTTTTATGGGTGTTGACCAGTTTTTACTCTATCGGTTATATGCGTGGTCATCATGAAACCCATCAAACAGGTTATTTTGCCAGTTTTGCCGTTTGTATGTCAGCCGCTATGGGTATTGCCATGGCAGCAAACTTGGCTACATTCTTTATCTTCTTTGAAATTTTGACGTTAGCCACTTATCCGTTGGTTATTCATAAAAGAGATCAAGAAGCTACCGATGCTGGACGAAAATATTTAATCTATACGTTAGTTACTGGTCAGCTCTTTTTAGCAGGCATCGTCTTTGTTTATGTTGTCACAGGGACAACTGATTTTGTGGCCGGAGGCATTTTGAGCAAAGATATGGCGCCAGTTTGGGTATTGCAGGTCGTTTTCTTTATGATGGCATTAGCTGGTATGGTTAAAGCAGGTATGATGCCTTTTCATGGTTGGTTAGTATCAGCCATGGTTGCGCCGACACCTGTTAGTGCGTTGCTTCATGCCGTAGCGGTTGTTAAAGCAGGGGCTTTTGCCGTATTGCGCGTTGTTGGCTATGTTTTCGGACCGGCTTTATTGGCTGATATTGGCGCTGCACAGTGGCTGGCTTGGTTAGCAGCCTTTACTATCATTGTTTCATCGTTAATTGCTATGAAGCAAGATAATTTAAAACGGCGTTTAGCATTTTCGACAGTTGGTCAATTATCTTATGTAGTTTTGGGTACGTGTATTTTAGCACCTTTAAGTTTAGTAGGGGCTATGTTCCATATCGTTGCTCATGCGACGATGAAAATTACATTGTTCTTTTGCGCTGGAGCCATTTTCGTTACAACGCATAAAGCCAACATCAGTGAAATGCAAGGCATTGGCAGACAGATGCCCTTTACGATGACAGCTTTTACAGTGGCTTCGTTAGGGATAGCAGGTATGCCGTTTGTCGTAGGGTTTATCAGCAAATTTAATTTGGCTATGGGTGCGCTGCAAATGAGCCAGCCCCTTTATATTGCTGTTTTGATTGCTAGTGCTTTATTGGCGCTTTCTTATTTGATGCCTGTATCTTTTATGGCATTCTTTAAGAAAAATGAACATGGCGATTTTCAATCTTATGGTGAAGCTGATAAAATGATGCTGATTCCATTGATGATTACCGCTATTATGGCTGTTGTTTGGGGAATTATGCCTAATTTTGGCGGTCATTTCTTTGATTTGGCAACGATGGCAGCGCAAAGTATTACCCAAAGCTGGATTGGGGGTGCATGGTAATGAACAAAAAATCAGTTTATATATTGGCTATTATAACGATGGTTGTAGCCGTTATTGTAGAAGTACTGTTTGCTCATCCTCATTACCATAAATTTTGGCATACCATGCCGGGTTTTGATGTGCTATTTGGCTTCTTGGGCTGCGCTGTGCTGATTTTTGTTGCCAAGAAAATTGTCGCACCGCTCATTCAGCGTGACGAAGATTACTATGATGGAGGTGATGATGACCATGAGTAGCCTTCATCCGGGATTGATTTTGCTCCTAACTGGTGCAGTTGCGGCACTTGTTCCCAAAGCGCTGCGCAAATATATTTTGGTTTTGGGTCCTGCTTTAGCGCTTGGCGCTGTTTTTATGATAGGACAGGGAGATCTCTGGGTCATTCCTTTTATCAATGAGATGAATTTGCATTTGATGATGGTCGATCGTCTGTCGTGGATATTTGTCGCCATTTTTGCTCTTTTAGCTTTTATGGGCGGTATTTATTCCATGCATAATGAAAGCTGGGCTGAAGCATTGGCTAGTATGGCTTACGCCGGTTCAACCATCAGTATGGTTTTGGCAGGCGACTGGGTTACGTTAGTATTCTTTTGGGAATTGATGGCGGTATCTTCTTTGTATTTGATTTGGGCTAATCATACTGCCCGCTCCAGAAAAGCTGGATTCCGTTACATTTTAGTTCATATGTTTGGCGGCAATATGCTTCTTGCGGGGGTATTTTTGAAAGTAAGTGCCGGTGAGTTTATGATCGGCAATATTACGGCAACGCATGACGCAGCTTTTTGGCTGATTTTATTGGGGGTTTGTATCAATGCAGTTGTTCCACCACTGCATGCTTGGGTAGCAGATGCTTATCCTGAATCAACCATTACTGGTGGTGCTTTTTTGAGTTCGTTGACGACTAAAGCTGGTATTTATGTGATGATTAGACTATTTGCTGGTACCGATTGGCTTATGTGGGTTGGGGTAGTCATGGCACTTTATGGCGCTGTTTTTGCTATTATCGAAAACGATATGCGTCGTCTGCTCTCTTACCATATTGTCAGTCAGTTAGGATTCATGGTAGCCGGCGTCGGTATGGGAACGGCAATGGCTTTAGACGGTGCTACCGCTCATGCCGTAACTAATGTTTTGCAAAAATCATTACTCTTTATGTGCGCTGGAGCTGTTATGTATGCTACTGGTCGGCGCAAACTCAGTCAGTTAGGCGGTTTGGCTAAAGAAATGCCTATTGTCTGTATTTGTTTTATCATCGCTGCTTTCTCAATTTCTGGAGTACCGCTTTTTGACGGATTTGTTGCTAAATCTATTACCATCTCAGCTGCTGCTGAAAGTGGTTATGATTGGATAGAATTGGGACTTAGCTTGGCTAGTATCGGGACATTTTTATCTATTACCTTAAAAATGACGTACTTTATGTTCTTTGCACCCAAGCAAGAAGGGTTAGAAGTAGGTCCTATACCCAAAAACATGATCGCTGCATTGATTGTCGGTGCTTTCATGAACACAATTTTTGGTCTTGTGCCCAGTCTTTTGCATAACGCTTTGCCGTTTATGACAGAGTATCACGCTTACACCATAGACCATTTGACACAGTATGCTGAAGTCTTAGTAGCTGCTATGTTGCCGTTTATGTTGTATTTAAGTCATATGATGCCTAAAAGTAAATTGGCGTTGGATTTTGATTGGTTTTATCGCAAACCGTTAGCTAGCTGCATTAGTTGGATTTCCAGCTTATGCTGTGCTATTCGCGATGGCTTAGGTGCAATGGTTCGCGAAAGTGTTGAATCCTTTAAACCATTGATGAATAATCCTGTAGCATTTATTGGTCGGACATGGAGCGGTGAACGCCCCAAACAGTATAATCCTAATGAATATCGCGCGCCAATAGGTGAGAGTATGTTGATTGATATGCTGATCTTGCTTGTTGCTATCGCTGTCTTTTGGATTTTACAATAATTGAAAATCGCAGTTGAAGATTGATAAGATGCCTCTTAAGTAGATACGGGAAATAACCGAAAACTACTTAGGAGGTTTTTTATGTCCAAATCATACCACATACAGCAGAGTTCAGAGCAATGGTTTCTCAAAAATATCTTAAAAGCGCAGGCTCATATAACTTTTTGGTAGGTAAATATCGAATCGGCAGAGCTAATTGAGGAATATAGTGAGCCTTTCCACTATATCATAGGATATCGGAGAGAGATGGGCATTATTAAGGTATGAATAATCAATATAAAGAAGATGGCATGCTTAGAAAAATACCTGCATTTCAAATTGAAATGCAGGTATCATCTACACTAAATTTTAGTTAGTTCATATATCTATTGGTTCTGTTAAGTAGAAATGAAAAAGTCATGTATAGTCAAGCATAAAAATACAGAAAAAAGCGCACAAAGCTTCCCCCCCCATAAACAGCAATGGGAAATTTAGGAAAGTAACCATTGACGTTGTCTCATGTCCGAATAATTAGCACCAGCAACAATAGCTGGCGGCAACT
>CATJSX010000109.1 GCA_949743265.1 uncultured Peptococcaceae bacterium | reverse complement strand
TAGATTCTCTTGTAGGTCTTTCGACCGACAACGCTGCTTATCTTACTTCTTTCTCCACCTTTTGTCAATACCTTTTTTGCATTTTCTTTATTCTTTTTTTCAATTACTTTTCTTCAACCGCAAAATATAATACTTTTTGTGGTGTGTCAACTGTTCCAATGATCTCTCCTTTTTCTATGACTTGTCCGTTTTGAACTGTAATGTTCGTTAGATTACGGTAAATCGTAACGAAATTTTCATGAACAAGCGTCAATTCAAATCCTTCCTCTAATGTTTCATTAACACTATCAACAATTCCTGAATCTACAGCATAAACAGAAGTATCATCTTCAAGCAAATAATTTACTCCATCATAATAGCGATAATCTTCATAAACGGGATCGAAGCTGAAACCAAAATTTCTAACAATAACGCCTGTACATGGTAGCGCTAATTGTGTTACTTGCATTGGATCTATTCTTTTTCTTTCAGTTTCTTGGAAATCTTTTATTTCTTCTTCACTTTCTAATGATGAAGCGATAAACGTATCAGGAATTGATTCAGCGACACTTGGCATTGTTTCAACGCTTTCTATCATTATTTTTGCCGCTGTGTCGCTTGAATTTTCTTTTTCTTCCATTATCGGTAATGTTGTAGCTACTTGTTTGAATGGTACTTGGTTATTTTTCAACACATAAATACCATACGTGCCAATAGTCATTGTTAAGACAAAAATGAGCAATAGATATAACTGCAAACTTCTAAATATTTTTTGCGTCATTGCTTTCCAGTCGATTATTTTCTTTTCCATAAAAAACTACCTCCTTTGTGAAGGTAGCATTACCATCTTAATATCTTTTTAAACATTGGACATTTGCAGAAGGGTAATTTCTGTCCCAGTGTAATAATGCTGCAAAATCCAACGATAATCATATCCTTCATGAGCATAACTCTCTGCGCCATACTGACAAAGACCAACACCATGACCATAACCATTAGTAGTGAATATAACTTCATCATCATCGAATTGATAAGAAAATAACGTCGATTTTAATCCCAACGCCGAACGAATTTGGCTTCCGGCAAAATGTTTTCCACCAACAATCATTTCCAAAACGCGATTTGATTCCGAAGAAGTGCTGATTTTAAATAAACTACCTTTCTGCCCCGCTAAGGCCGGCAAAGTTTCCAACTCCAAACCTAAGCGTTGACCAACTTCGCTTAATGAAAACACCGTTTTTACTGCTATATTGGGATCATCGTTATGGTGACAAGCCACGCTAACTAAATAAGGTCGAACACCTCCCCAAACATTTTCAGCATTTTCAGTATATTGACCGCCACAACTAGCGTGATATAACGGCTCAATTATTTCTCCGGCATAAGTAACCACTTCTCCTGCTGTTGCTGTTACTACCTGTGCAATTTTTTGATGGTATTCCGCATAGCGTTCGCCCCAACGTTGACGCTGCTCATCTTCGCTGATCCACGCTTGATCAATAGAGGCATCTGTTGACAAATGATATTGAGAATTCCCTCTTTGCAATCGTTTATACGTAAATGTGCGTGCCGCCACGGCTTGTGCCTTTAGCGCCTCCAATGCAAATGAAGCTGGCATTTCTGCCGCTACTACGCCAATTAAATAATCTTCTATTGGCAAAGTCATTATTTGACCCGTTTTGTGGTTATAAATATTAACCCACTCAGAGGACGTTTCTTGCACCGTTGATAAATGATTGATTTCCCTTTCCATTTTAGTTATTTGTTTTGCTAACTCTCCATTGCCAAATTGACCCAAAAACACAGCAATTATCAAAAAAATATACCATCTTTTTTGCCATTTACGTTGATGCTTAATTTTTTTAATTCGTTTAGGCTTGACCATGTTGACACCTCGTCTTTTTATATAAGAGTTTATGCTCACTTCAAAAAATTTATGTACTGACCATATAAATCTTCCAAAAATTATTTGCGCTATCCACATCAAATTTAATCAAAAACAATCTATCATTACGTTTTTTCTTTTATTTAACACTAAAGTTATAAGGTACATTCATCCTCACCCTAGCAATTTACACTTGCAACTTATGATATGTTGTCACAAATCAGAATCTACTCTATTAATTCATTTTATGGTATATTTTCTTTAAAGAGTTAACCATACACTTAATTCACTTAAGGAAGGTGTTTTTAATGAACAACGCATTGTCTAAAAAAATTCTTGTTCTAGGTATCGACGGTATGGATCCCCGTTTTTCCAGTAAACTTTTGGAAGAAGGTGAAATGCCTAATCTTCGCAAACTTGTTCAATGCGGCGCTAAACGTAATGATTTAGCCATGCTAGGAGCTCATCCAACCATCACACCGCCCATGTGGACAACGCTTTCTACTGGCGCTTATCCATCTACCCATGGCATTACCTGTTTTAATCGACAGTCTAAAGACTATTTGGATGGTATTGAGTACAATTTCAATTCTGCTGATTCTTTAGCCGAACCTTTGTGGAATGTACTAGCGGAATCTGGCAAAAAAACCTTAGTTTGGCATTGGCCGGGAGCTTCTTGGCCACCAACTTCCGACAATCCTAACCTTTTTGTTATTGATGGTACTCAACCCGGCGTTGTCAATAGTGCCGCTAGAGTTGACAGTGAATTTATCTTCATGGCCGACGCTAAAATTGATCAGGTAACTTATCGCCCATTAGCAGCCAATGATACCAATATTCCCTGCGTAGTTAACGATTTGGACGTTTTCAAAACAACTTTAGACACTAATCTTGGTAATCGTCGCAAAGTATTGCTTTCTTTTGAAGAAGGCGAAGGCGTCGTTTCTATTATGCCCTTTGATTTAGTACTTTCGCCAATTAAACCTGCTAGCGGCTGGCTCAACGCTCCAGAAGGTGCGAAAGAATTTACCCTGCTTTATTCTGGCGGCTTAATTCGCCGAGTAGGATTGATCTTAAAAAACACTAACGGTATTTATGATCATGTTGCGCTTTACCGTTCAAAGAAAGAAATTGAGCCCATCGTCGTTTTAGAAAATAACGTTTTTACCCAAGATATTATTGACGAAGCTATCAAAAATGATACTCACTATACCACTAACCGCAACATGCGCCTACTAGAAATTGACGAAGACGGTAATCATCTTAAAATCTGGGTTTCACCAGCAATGGATATTACTAACGACGTACTTTGGCATCCTAAACGCTTATTTAAAATCATCACAGAAAATATAGGCTATCCGCAGCCGTTCTCTTTTTTAGGTGGCTCCGATAAAGTACTTATCAATGACTGCACCGGCGCAAACTGGACGGCTAGTGCAAACTGGACAGCAGCGTCTCTTAATTATCTTATTGAGCATGAAAACATTGACGTCATCTTTTCTCATTTTCATAACATCGATTTGCAAGGACATATGATCGTTAAATATCTTAAAGATAAAGGATTACCAACTGCCAAGTTATCTGAAGGCGAATATTTGGAACTCTTCAAAAACGTTTATCGTCAAGCCGACGATTATATTGGAAAATTTTTGCATCTTTTGGATAAAGGTTGGACTATTCTGCTCATTTCTGATCATGGTCAAGTTTGCCCTGAGCATGAACATCATATGCTAGGTGATCCTACCGGAGTTAATGTTCGCGTGTTGGAAGAATTGGGCTATACCGTTATCAAACGAGATGAAAACGGTAATGAATTGCACGAAATCGACTGGGAAAAGACCAAAGCCATTGCCGTTCGTGCAAACCATATTTATATTAATCTCAAAGGTCGTGACAAATATGGCATTGTTGAACCCGAAGACAAATATCAAGTAGAAGAAGAACTCATGACTGCTTTATATGGCTATCATGACAAAAAAACTGGTCAGCGAGTTATCGCTTTAGCTTTACGCAATAAAGACGCTCTTATTTTAGGACTATCTGGTCCTGAATGCGGCGATATCATTTATTTCACCGCTGAAGGTTATACGATGGATCACGGGGATTGTTTGACTACAACAGAAGGTTATGCTTTTACCTGTGTAAAACCAATTTTTGTTGGTGCAGGCGAGGGATTGAAAAAATCTTTCACCACAGAGCGTGTTATCCGCGAAGTCGATATCACACCTACTATTGCAGTTTTAGCTGGTGTACGCATGCCTGCTCAATGCGAAGGCGCTCCCATTTATCAAATTTTAGATACTGTTTTTTAAATTTAAAAACGACCGTTATAACAACGAACGCCTAGTTGTTGTAACGGTCAATAAAATAACCTAAAGAAAGGGGATTATATCAATGAGTACGCAATCAAAATACTATTTTCATACTGCCATTGTCTTTCTTTTCGTTTTTGGTTTTGGTTTTTTACCCCCTTTGGCGCCTATTACAACAGAGGGTATGAAAGTTGCTGGTATCTTTATTGGCGTTATTTATGGTTGGAGTACTGTAGGAATGATCTGGCCTAGCCTTCTTGGATTATTTGCTCTAGGATTTGTCGATATTATGCCTATGGCACAGCTGATTTCCGTTGCTTTTGGTACTGACATCTTTCCTTTCATGCTGCTTATGTTTACAGTCATGAAACTTGTTGAAAGCAATGGCGCCGGCGAATACTTAGCCAATCGCATATTAACTATCAATTTTTTAAATGGTAGACCGTGGTTGTTTTCTTTTGCAATTTTAGCGGGTACTTATATCGTTTCTGTAATGGCCGGAGGTCCTTTTGTTGCCGCTATTATTTTTTGGACTATTTGCTATAGCGTTTTTAACAAAACCGGTTATAAACCTTACGAAAAATATCCCACATTAATGATTATTGGTGTAATGTTTTCTGCTTGTTTGGGACTGGTCGCTTTTCCGTTTAAAGGTAACTCCATTATTTTAGTCAAAACTTTTACTCAACTGACAGGGACAGATATCGACTTTGTCAAATACACCTGCATCACCATACCGTTAGCTATATTGCTTATTGCCGCCTATATTCTTATTTGTCGTTTTCTATTTCGCACCGACGTTTCTTCGCTGCGTTCAGCAAACGAACTCATTGCCCGCGAAGATATAGTGCTTACTAAAACGCAAAAAATTGCCTTGATCATCCTAGTTAGTGTTGTCATCATTATGATGTTGCCCAGTTTGTTGCCAGCTACTTTCTTTTTAACAAAATGGTTAAATATGCTAGGCTTATCTGGTCGTTTCGCTGTCATTACCATTGCTATTTCCATTATCCACGTAGATGGCAAGCCCGTCTTGGACTTCCGGCAAATGGCTGCTAACGGCATTATGTGGGATGCCATGTTTTTATCAGCTTTCATCATGCCAATATCTTCTTTATTAACCGCTGATGCTACTGGCATCAAACCTTTCTTGGTCAAAATACTTAGCCCTATTCTTTTAGGACACGCTAGCTTTACCTTTGTGGCGCTAGTGCTCATTCTAGGTAGCGTTTTAACTAATTTAGCCAACAACGGCGTCATCTGCATCATTCTAATGAGTGTCGTTGTCAGCCTTTCCGAACAACTTGGCATTAATCCTACCGCATTATGCGTTCTATTGATGCTGACCGTACAAATGGCACTTGTTACACCAGCCGCTTCGCCTTTTGCTGCTATTCTCTTTGGCAATACCAGTTGGATAAAAGCAAAAGATATTTATCGATATGGTACAATCATGATTTTGCTTTGTACTTTGATAGTCATTATTTTAGGCTACTTCTGGAGTTTTTTTATCTTTTGATTTAAAAGCATCAAAATTTCTTGTCACGCTATCCAAACACATGATAAATAACTTAAAATAAAAAATTCCCGTCGAAAATGAGACATATTTCTGAGACGGGAGTTTTAATTTTTCGCCGCGAAATCTGCTTTATCTGCATATTTACAACAGCTGCTCTATAACAATTGTAAAAAATTTTGCGCTGATATTGTAAAAGGTTCCGAACTAGAAAGATAACCAAAATAATACATTGGCGCATCTCGTACTGGAATCATTACAATATCTTCGTCCTGCCGCTTCAGCGGCATATTTTTGCTGCTACCACTAATTCCTACGCCAGTATCATTGAGCAACAATTCTCGATATATGCGCGGACTCGCTTCACAGCGTACTGATTTGCCACGAATATATCGAAACGGCCAATTGTTTTTCTGAGCATCTGCCGTTTCAGTGGAACAATTATAAATCAGCTGATAATTTTTTAAAGCATTTATGCTGATTGATTGATATTGTGCAAGCACTGAAAAGTTGCTCACCTCAATATACGTTTTGATCTCCGCACACGGCACAAAAGTCAAGTCCATAGCGTCTGATAAACTTTTAGTGTCTTGTAATAGCATAGAGAGAAATGCTAAATCATATTTTCTTTCAGCAAACGACAAGATTACCTCCTTGGGAACCCTATATGTATTATTGATTTTCATTTTTGGATAACGGTCATAATAAGCAATAATAATCGACGGCAAAAACCTCTCTGCTGCAAAATACGTACTAACAATGGATAATGTGCCACGCATCGTCGGCTCACTATGCTTATCAAAATTATTAAGCCTCTCTATTTTTTGAAAAAACTCCACAGCCGCTCTAACCACATACTTTCCTTTTGCAGTTAAAGTCGTTCCTTTATAGCTTCTCTTAACCAATAAAACGCCTAATTCATCCTCTAATGCTTTAATCGCTATGCTAATCCCTTGATGCGAAATATGCAGTCGTTTGGCAGCCTCGTTGATTGAACCAGAACGATCAATTTCAATAAGATACTTTAATTGTTCTATGCGCATAACCGCCTCCACTTTTTATTTTACTAAAATTTATTACATCTGCTTGAGCAAATATATCAGCGTGCCGGTAATAATGTAATCTCATCTGTATCGCCTTTTACAGCTGTGATTTGCCATGAAGATTCAATTTTTTCAACTACAATTTGTTGATGCAATATTTTATTAGGCTGATCAATAATCATCTCACAAAAAGTAAGTTTATAAAGGTAGCGCTGTTTACCGTCACTGCTTTTTTCGATAATTTGACCATCGGATAAGGTTTTAGCGTTGCTCAATTGCCATGTTCCTAAATTAAGCGCCATTTGATAACTTTCTTTTTTTAAGGCGTCAGACAACAACTCATACTGCAAAGCACCGCTTTGTCTTTCACAAGCCCGAATCCACAAAGCAATCGCTTCATCGCTTTCGCCGCAAACTAATTGTCTGCTAAAATCATTTAACTGCTTTGTCAAATCATTGCGCTTTAACGGCTCAATAGAAAGTTTCTCCTCATCAATATCAATTTTTGCACCAAAAAGCGTATTCAACCATCCAACACTCAAATAATACTGATTATTGATCAGTAAATAATCATAGATTTCCAGCTGCTCATCACCTATATCTAAAATAAGCGGTCTATTCTGAAGCGGTTCTCTTTCCCAATAAACTAACGGCGTATTAGCCATGGCAATGCGATGCAACTGTGGCGGCAGAGACGACTGTAAATCTTTCTCTTCAATAGCCAGTCCTTGCAGCAAAGAATCATACTGCAATAGTTGAAAGTAATCTGCAATGCGACAAGTAATCAAACCTGCTGCTTCTGCTGAATCCAACGGCGTCCAAACAATTTCCTCAGCCCCCATTTGTTTAAAACTCCAGCGAAGCGGCACAAAAATTTCTCCATTTAGCCAAATTGGTCGCACCTCTGGCGTCAAAACCTGCTGACTAATGACGACCGTATCTATATACTGAAAAGAATCAACGTCTTCCTCCGCATAAAGTAAGTGGGAGCGCCCAAATAATAACACAAAACAAATCATAATGACCATATGATATTTTTTCATGTTAATCCTCCTTCGTAAAATACAAAAAATCTTGAACTGTTTTTAGTATAACTGTTACAGATTATAATTACCAGCAAAAAATCTTTGCTGGTAAATTTTATTTTAATGTTTCTTATCACAGGAGCCTTGTGATAAAATATTTATCAATAAAATCACGGACAAAAGGAGCTTTTCTATGCAGATCCAGATTATTGCCGTTGGCAAATTGAAAGAAAATTACCTTAAAGACGGCGTCAACGACTATCTGAAACGCTTAAAATCTTATACACACTTAACAATTACCGAAGTCAACGATGAAAAAGAGCCCGCCAACGATAACCCTTCAGAAATCCGTTTAATCAAAGCCAAAGAAGGCGAACGTATTGCCAAGCAGCTAAAAAAAGATACCTATCTCATTGCATTAGCCATCGAAGGCAAAACATTTTCTTCGGAACAGCTGGCTGACCACTTAGCTCAGTTAGCATTAAACGGCAAAAGTCACCTGACTTTCGTCATCGGCGGTTCCTTCGGTCTTGATGAATCCATTACCCAACGAGCAGATTTACTGTTGAGTTTTTCTAAAATGACTTTTCCTCATCAACTAATGCGTTTAATCCTAACCGAACAAATTTACCGCAGCTATCGCATTATCAATCATCACAGCTATCACAAATAGTGATTACTTTTTTAGAAACAATCAACGAGGTGATTCTTATCAACATTATTATTGAAGAAAATACTGCCTTGCGTAAATTTTTTCGTGCGAATAAACGCTTTGAAGCGCTTATTCGCCATTCGCTCATAGAAGAATTGCCGCAGCTGATAAAAGAACGTCCTTACAAAATCAAAACTTGCGGTCATTATCACTATTTAAACCAAACTATCTATGAATACAAAATTTCTTTAGATTCCAATACCAGCTGCCGAGTCGCTTATATTCAACACGACAATGAAATTCGCATCTTTTTTATCACTAATACAATCGTTAAAGAACAGTTCTTAAAACTTTTAGCGAAACAAGCAGGCGTCAATGCGCAATAGCTCTTACTATTTGCCATAAAAAACAGCGATTTGAGAAAATTTTTCTCAAATCGCTGTTTTTTATGGCTGTTTATCCTCTTGACGCTGACCATTGATATAAACTACGACTTCGCCGGAAATATAGGCAGTATAAGTCACATTCACATAACGCCTGCCCGCTGTTGAAACAACCGCAAAGGAAATGTCAGCATCAATTTCCTTATCCGTAATATATCCTTCACTAATTAAAGCACCTTCATTTAATGCTTTACTTAACGCTTCATTATTGCTTTGAGCGCTGTTTACTTCCTGCTCAGTCAAATATAATTGAGCCGCCGTATAAAACATCTGTGCATTAGCCTGATGTGTTTTTTCTTGTGCCGTTCTGATATAGCCGGTAACAGAAGGGACAACCAAAGCGGCGATAATACCCAAAATAGCTAATACAACGATCAACTCCACTAGGGTAAATCCTCTGCGTTTCAATAATTTAGGCAAGAGATCCTCCCCCTTTCTTTTTCCGTTGACAAGATGTTGTTTTTTCGTCATAATATCTGATAAATCTTTATAAATGAGCGAGTGATTATGGACGCGATTTATTATGCTTATTTTTTTCTTTATGGTGCTATTTTAGGCAGTTTTGCCTACGTCGTTATTGAGCGAACCCTTGCAGGAGAACGCCTTAGCGGTCGCTCTCATTGTTTCTCTTGCCGAAAACAATTACCGTTTTATGATCTGATTCCCGTGCTTAGTTGGCTCTGTCTGAAAGGTCGCTGCCGTTATTGTCATGCTCAAATTCCTTTCTCTTATCCTTTTAGCGAACTGCTTTGCGGTATACTATTCTGTTTGTGCTATGCCCGTTTCGGCTTGTCTTTGAAAACTTTTATGCTTTGTCTAATGGCGTTTATCTTATTTATTATCAGCGTTATTGACGCCAAAACGCTACTAGTATCAGATTATTTTTTGCTCATGCTGGCACTTATAAGCGTTATATGGTTTTTTAGCGGCAAGCAAACTTTTTGCAATGCTTTTCTAGGATTCTTAAGCGCTCTGCCGCTCTGGTTATTAGTCTATTTTGGCGGCTTAGGCAGTGGCGACGCGCTTTTAATGATGATCAGCGGTCTAATTTTAGGACTGCCCGCTAATATTTTAGCGTTCTTTCTTGGCTGTTGCTGCGCTTCCTTTATTAACGTCATAGGACTCTTGCGCCATAAAACGCGGCAAAAAGAAATCGCCTTCATTCCTTATTTGAGTATTGGTATTTTTATCGCTGCCCTGTGGGGAGATACGCTCATCAGCTGGTATATCAATCGTTTCTAAAGCAAATTGGCCGCATGATAAAAACGTAATAGCATAGCTACACCTTCTGCCTGCGTCAATGGCGCTTCACAGCGCAATTTCCGTTCATCGCCAACAATCAAACCATTCGCTACACAATAAAGGACACTTTGATAATCTGCTTCGCTAAGCCCTGCATAATCGTCAAACTGCTGCAAATCATTGATATTCTGTTTATCTGGCAGCGAAAATTGCTGGCTTATTTGCCGCAAAGCCTTCATACCATCCAACCGCGTCGGCAAAGCAGCTAACGTAACGCCTGATAAATGAAACAAACGATTAAATTCTTGCGCAGAAAGCGGCATATCAGGCACAACCGCCTGATCAATCAACCCTAAAGTCAATGCCTCATTGATAACGTTTTCCGCCCAGTGTGATTCGCCATAAGTTACTTCATTTTGCGGCAAAATTGTTACGATAGTTCCCCCCAAACAAGTAACCGCCAAATAATTATCACTTGCTAAAACAACCTTTTTAGACGGTAAAACCGCACCATTTTTATCAATTGCTCGCCAATTGCCTTCAGAAACAGGCACCAATAAATATAACGGTCGCTCCCATTGCTCGCTCAAAGGTAAACAGGAAATTTGATACCGCTGGGGCGTTAACGACTGCACAACAATTTCTGCAGCTTTTTGTTCCATCAGCCAAGATAAAAAAGTTTCATCAAACTTCGTATAAATTTTAAATTCTCCAGTAAAACTCAGATAACGTTGCTCCAGTTGATCAATCAAAACAAAAGCTGTTTCGCTATTTTCAATACTATCCTGATGACTAACCTCCAATGCAGAACTTTCTTCGTCGTTGCCAGCAGCATCTGTTTCCTCTTTTATCGCTGGTGGCAACGGCTCTGGTTTCACATTAGGCGGATCTGGCTTAATAATCGGCTCCTCCGGTTTCGGTTCAGGTTCGACATTCGGCTCGTCCGGCTTCACCTCTGGTTTATCCACGGGCAAATCTGGTTCAGACTCGACGTCAGGTTTATCTATAATAGGTTGATCCGGTTCTTCTTCAAAGGGCGGTTTTACTTCCGGCTCGCTGATAGGCGGCTCCGGATTTACTAGCGGTGGAGGCGAAATAGCCGTAAAGTTAATCAAATAAGTTTGGTCAACGCCATTTAACGATGTGAGCAATTTAATTTGATGATCGCCTGCCGTAGTAATGACAAAAGATTTGGGCAAAGCAATCGTTTCATCATCATACCACGCGTTAATTTTGACCGGCGTTTCAACTTCAGCGTTAATGTAAAGTTCCGTTCCGGTTGTTATTTGAGCTAAATTAGCAATTTTATCTGTTGTGAAAGAAATTTCTTGAGATTCATCATCAATTGCTATAACAGCATGAGTCAAATTTAACTTGTCATGTTCCGCTAGGGCTAGTTGCCCATTGGCAAGATACCAAATTCTTCCAAAATTTTCATTAAAAGACGCTAAAATTTCTGTTTCGTTCTCCGCAGTCAATAAACCGACTGCCTTATCAGCAACAAACCGTTCTGTCGCATAGCAATCCTGCGGCTGAACACTTCCCCCACTTAAAATAGCGCCATATTTAATTCCTGTATGGGTATTTTCAAAAGAAACATCAGCAAGATTATGAATAATTTGACTCCCTGCCTGTGCTGTTGCCGCAATACCGCCAATTGAAAGCCCATTAGGATGCCCCAGCGTGCCTGTAAAAACACAATTTTGCAATAGTCCATTAGTTGAAAGTCTTCCAACCAATCCTCCAATAGGATAGGAAGCCGTCTTTTCAGGAGCAACTGCTTCTCCGTCAATAACGACACAATTTTCAATCTGTCCCGAATTAGTCCCAGCAATAAAACCAATAGGACTATTTTCAATACGTAAATAATTAGCCGCAAAAACAGGTTGAACAAAAATGAGCTCCTTAACAACTGCCTTTTCATGCAGCTGTGTCCAAAATCCCAAAGCACCTTTTGACGCCTGCAGTATTAACCCTTCAATTTTATGACCGCCGCCATCAAAATGACCGTTAAAAAATTTTTTCTGATTCCATACATCATCAAGCGCCAAATCATCCGCCAGCCGATAACAGCCGTTTTCTTCCATACTCCGCAAATCCTGCTCATTTTCAATCAGAATAACTTCACGCTCGCAGCCGTCAATTGTACACTTCTCTCCGTTCGCTGTTGCCCAAGATATGTGAGGCACAGTAAGCGCCATTATCAACAAAACCCCCAGTATTTTCTTTTTCATCAGCAGCCCCCTCTTTTTTGTCAATCGAATAACCGTATGATTTATATCATTATCTAGTTATATCATACCTGCTTTAATTTTATCTGTCAACGTCTTAGAAAGTTCTGCTGATGCTAAAAAAGCTTTTCAATCAAAAATTCCTGTCAAAACAGCGCAGGCTAATTTTGACAGGAATTCTTTAAGCTATTTATTTAATAAAAGTTACTTTTCAACCCCTCGAACAAGTCAAATCAAGCGCACTTCTACTTACAAGTAGCTCCAGAAAAACATCGCTCGCTTTTTATCAAGCATTGGTTACGTTTCTTTTTTCTTCATATCTTCACTTTTAAATAATTCTTAGACGTTTTTATTTCGCTTCTTTAACCAATGCTTTGATATTGCGTTTATAATCTTCAACGCCGGGCTGATCAAAAGGATTTACACCGTCCAAATAACAGCTAACAGCGCAGGCTTTCTCAAAAAAGTAAACCATCTCACCGAAAGTCTCAGGCGAAATGTTCTCTACAGCAATCGTTAAATTAACAGTACCATTAGGAGCGTGAGCTTTTCTAACGCTCTGCTGAATCACTTCGTTTAGCTGATGCATGGTATTGACCTGTCCCGTTAACGGCGAAGGAATTAACATCATATCTTCTGCCAACTGCTGAACAGTAATAACCGTTTCAAAAAAATCCTGTCGTCCTTCCTGCAAAAATTGTCCCATCGAATGTAAATCCGTGGACATTTGCAGCGACGCCGGAAAAATTCCACACCCGTCTTTGCAGCCACTTTCGCCAAATAATTGTTTCAGCCATTCGGTAAAATAGCGCAATTTCCCTTCGTAAACTTCAAAAATTTCAATAGTCTTGCCTTTTTTGCCTAATAAATGACGCGCTAAACTGTAACGATAACATTCATTCAGCCGCAAATCAAGACACTGCATTTCCTGATAGGCTTTTTGAGCGCCAGCCAAAATAGCTTTGATATCAATACCAGCACAAGCAATAGGCAGTAAACCCACCGGCGTCAAAACCGAATACCGTCCGCCAATATCATCAGGAACCACAAAGGTCGTATAACCTTGTTCGTCTGCTTCTTGACGAAGCGCCCCTTTGCTGCGGTCAGTAATAGCATAAATATGCTCTTTAGCACGATTGCCATATTTTTGCTGCAAAAATTCTTTGAACAACGCAAAAACAACCGCCGGTTCCAATGTCGTACCTGACTTAGAAATAACGCAGACCGCCACTTCTTCCTCCTGTAGAAGTTTGAACAATTCGCGATAATAAATGCTGCTCAAATGATGGCCAGCAAAATAAATTTTCGGCGTATGCTGCAAATGAGCATATCGTTCATTATAAAAAGGCGATTGCAGCAACTCTATGCAGGCTTTGGCGCCCAAATAGGATCCGCCAATGCCAATAACAACCAATGCCGTACATTGCTGAGAAATTTTAGCAGCACAAGATAGAATATCTTCCACTAACGACGGTGAAATATTGGCAGGATAGTCTACCCATCCGGTAAAAGGCTCCTTTTTTTGGTGCAGTTTATGGTGAATCAATTCAATCCGCTCTTGATAACGTTCCAGAACATCTTCAGTCAAAAGAGTGTCAATATCGCCTGTTAGTTTCATTCCGTCACCTCCTCAGCCGCTGTCTTTTCAACTAATTCAGTAACTTGCGCCAGCAAAATTTGCAACTTTTCTTGCGCTTGACAACTATCATTACCTTTTAAACTGAAATAAAATTTTATTTTTGGCTCAGTACCCGACGGTCTAATTGCCAACCAGCCGCCTTCATCAAAGAAAAATTTCACCACATCCGATTGAGGCAAATCATCAACGCCAGCTGCATAATCTTTACAACTTTGCGCGCCAAAAAGCGCTTGCCCTTGACGACGCACTTTATCCATAATACGTCCAATACACGCTTGTCCTGCCAAACCGCTTAACGTAAAAGAATGAACTTCATCCAGATAATAACCATATTGCTCATAAAGCTGCGTTAATTTCTGCTGAAGATGATAACCGTTAGCTTTAGCTTCTGCTGCCATTTCACTAATCAATAACGCCGCTACAACAGCGTCCTTATCTTTAGCATGTTCGCCAATAAGATAGCCATAGCTTTCTTCATAACCCATAACAAAATTATGACTCTCATCATGAGCAAACCGTGTCATCAGCTCGCCAATAAATTTAAAACCAGTCAACGTTTCCAGCACCTGCACACCGTAATGTTTGGCAATGGCGGCACCCAAATCAGACGTTACAATCGTTTTAATTAGCATCGATGTTGGTGTTAATTCACGATGACGCAAAACAAAATCACATAAAAGCGCGCCTACCTGATTGCCGCTAAGCAGTACAAACTGTTCACCGTCATTAACAGCAACGCCAATACGATCGCAGTCCGGATCCGTGCCCAAAATCAAATCAGCGCCAATGGTTTCGCCATAAGCAATCGCCATTTTTAAAGCCTCTTTTTCTTCGGGATTCGGCGACATAACGGTAGGAAAATCTCCATTAGGCTCCATTTGCGCTTCCAATAAATGAAGATCGCTAAAACCTGCCTGTCTCAACACTTCACTGACCGGTTTTAAACCTGTTCCATGTAAAGGCGTGTATACAATTTTCAACTGCGCTTTACTTGATGCACTACCTAAAAGTGATTGTGACAAAACAGCCTGTTCAAACCGCTTCAACAAATCGCCGTCAATCCATTGCCATAATCCATCGCGAACGGCTTTATCAGGCGTAGATAAAATGGGCAAATCGCTGTTGTCTTCAAAACGGGCAACATAAGTCATCAATTCCTGCGCTGGCTTGAGCGTTAATTGGCAGCCAAATTCATCGTAGACTTTATAGCCGTTATATTCCTTGGGATTATGACTGGCTGTAATCACGATACCAGCCACACAATTTAAATCCATTACGGCAAAGGATAAAACCGGCGTCGGCGTCAGCTGAGAAAAAATATAGGCTTTGATGCCATACGCCGCTAATACGCAGCCACAAGTCTCAGCATATTGCGCTGAATAATGGCGACTATCATAAGCCACTGCCACACCGCGGCTTACCGCTTCACTACCATACTGCTCAAGCAAATAACAAGCCAATCCAGCAGTAGCTTTTTCAATAGTACGATTATTGATACGATTGATGCCAGCACCCATAACGCCCCGCATACCGCCAGTACCAAATGCCAACGGCTGAATAAACCGTTCCTTAATGGCTACTTCATCATTTTTAATGGCCTCCAATTCCGCATGTAACTCTGCGTCTAAAGAATCATCTTCAAGCCATGCTTGATAGATTGCCTTATAAGTCATTTTGACACCACTTTCCAAATTAAAATAAAATCAAAAGCCGGTCGAATCGGGGGAAATAAGTCGACCCAAAATACTTGCAGTGTTAATCACTCATTGATGGCTTCATTGTAACATTAAAATCAGCCTTCCGCAATAATAGCAGCATTTTTGTCACAAAATGTCTTAACGCTCAAGCGTTTAAGGATTATTCTTGTTCAAAGCCCCTAATTTTAAAATCATTCGTACCGCATAGCATATATCGGACAATATATCGTGTGCTTGCCATAAAATAACGGCAAAATTTTTTTGCAAGAAAAATTTTTAAAAGCAGCTAATGTCTTTTTCATGAAAAATAAAAGAAATATTTTTTCTGTTAAAATAAGAGGCAAAATAAAAGACAATAGAAATTACTGTTGAAAAAAAATAGTAAATCCAGTATGATAATAATACCTCAACGAGTATGAGGAAAATTTGAAGGACGGAAGGATTTGAAGAAAAATGAAAATGAACAAACTCAAAAAACTGGCCGTTATGGGATTGTTAGTAGCAACCACCATGGCAATGACTGGCTGTGGCGGTAAGGATAATCAACCAGCTGCGGCAGATGGCGATGACAAAAACCCAGAAAAAGAAATGGTCACTATTGGCATCATTCAACAAGCGGAACATTCCGCTTTAGAAGACGCTAAACAGGGATTTATGGACGGTTTAAAAGCCAATGGTTTTGAAGAAGGCGTCACGGTAACTTTTGATGCTAAAAACGCATTAAACGACCCTTCTAATTTGCAAACCATTGCCCAAGGGTTTAACAATCAGAAAGTCGATTTAATTTGCGCTATTGGTACCAGCGCAGCTCAATCGGCAGCGCAAGCAACGGTAGAAAGCCAAATTCCAGTAGTGGCTACTGCCGTCACTGATTATGAAACAGCTAAATTAGTCGAAAGCAATGATAAACCCAATACCAATGTCACGGGCACCAGTGATATGAATCCTGTTAAAGAACAGCTTGATTTGCTGGTCACTTTAGTTCCAGACATTAAAACAGTGGGCGTAATTTACACTTCCAGCGAACCAAACTCCGAACTACAAGTCAATATGTTAAAAGAATACGCACAGACACTTGAATTAGATGTCATGGAAGCGACTGTAACATCAGTCAACGATATTCAGCAGGCTGTACAAAGTTTATCAGGCAAAGTTCAAGGCCTTTATGTCCCTACTGACAACATTGTTGCTTCAGCAATACCAACGTTATTGAACGTTACCGAAGCAGAAAAACTGCCCATCATTTGTGGCGAAGCCGGCATGGTTGAAGCCGGTGGTACAGCAACGCTGGGCATTGATTATTATGCGTTAGGACTTCAAACTGGCGAAATGGCTGCTCGTATTTTAAATGGAGAAAGCAAACCAGCCGATATGCCTATCGAATTTTTAAAAGATATGACTGTGACGATCAATAAAGGCGCAGCTGATCGCATCGAGCTGACCTTCCCAGCAGATTTAATCGAAAAGGCTGGCGATAACATCATCGAGTAGAAAGCGGGTATTATTATGGGTTCATTAGTGTTGTCCACCGTTTGCCAAGGCTTGTTGTGGTCTGTAATGGCATTGGGGGTTTACCTTACCTATCGTGTTTTGGATATTGCCGATTTGACCGTTGAAGGCAGCTTTCCGTTAGGGGCTGCCGTGGCGGCTTCCTTGATTGCTGGTGGCAGTAGTCCTTTTTGGGCAGTATTGGTTGCTTGCTTAGCTGGCATGATGGCTGGTGTTGTTACTGGCGTACTTCATACCAAATTAAAAATACCAGCGCTGTTGGCAGGAATTTTGAGCATGATTGCGTTGTACTCCGTTAATCTGCGTATCATGGGCAAGGCCAATATTTCGCTTTTGCGCATGGAAACCATTTATACGCCTTTTAATAAACTGGGATTAAGCAATAATTATGCTATTTTGTTAACAAGTTTGATTGCTGTCATTATCTTTATGATTGTACTGTATTGGTTTTTTGGTACAGAATTAGGAGCGGCTATCCGAGCTACTGGCTACAATAAACAAATGATTCGTGCGCAAGGCATCAATACTGACGTTACCATCATTTTAGGACTTCTATTAAGCAATGCTTTGGTAGCAATCTCCGGAGCGTTTGTTGCGCAAAGTCAAGGTTATGCGGCGGTCGATATGGGGACAGGCACTATCGTCATCGGTTTAGCGTCCGTAATTATAGGAGAAGTCTTATTCGGCACGAGAGATTTCAAAAATTGTTTGCTTTCGGTCGTTTTGGGTTCTGTCGTTTATCGTGCAGTTATCGCTTTTGTTCTTTATTTGGGGTTGAATCCCAATGATTTGAAATTGTTCACGGCAATCTTGGTAGCCATTGCGTTGTCGCTGCCTTTGATCAAATCGAAGCTGCAAAGCGTAAGGGGGAGCAAATCATGCTAAAAGTCGAACAAATCACCAAAACTTTTAACAGCGGCACTATCAATGAAAAAAAAGCGTTAACTGGATTGGATCTTCATTTAAAAGCTGGTGATTTCTGTACCGTTATCGGCGGCAATGGTGCCGGCAAATCTACTTTGTTGAACGCCATTGCAGGTGTATTTTTCGTTGATAGCGGACGCATTATCATTGATGGCGACGATGTTACTCGCTCACCTGAACACAAACGAGCTAAATATATTGGACGTGTCTTTCAGGACCCGATGATGGGCACAGCTGCCGGTATGCAGATTGAAGAAAATCTTGCTATCGCCAGCCGGCGCGGCAAACGCCCGACCCTTAAGTGGAGTTCGCAGGCAAAAGAACGAGAACATTTTCGACAAATGCTTAAAATGCTGGACTTAGGACTTGAGGATCGTTTGACCAGCAAAGTTGGTCTGCTCTCCGGCGGTCAGCGACAAGCCATTACCTTATTGATGGCGACCATCAATCAACCCAAACTGTTATTGCTTGACGAGCATACTGCTGCACTTGATCCCAAAACAGCCACAAAAGTTCTGGAGATTACCGAAAAAATCGTTTCTGAACATCATTTGACAACACTGATGATCACTCATAATATGCGTGACGCTCTTCGCTATGGTAATCGCTTGATCATGCTTCATGCCGGTAATATCATTATTGACGTTGAAGGCGAGCAAAAACAACATCTTGACGTTCCCGATCTGCTAAAAATGTTTGAACAAGCTGCTGGCGATGAATTTGTCAGCGACCGTATGCTTTTAGGGTAAAAAACGCAGCGAAATTTTTTCCGCTGCGTTTTTTTGAAAAATATTTCGTCGAGAAAGCAACTTTCTTTTATTGTTCATCGTCTAATGAGTGTAACACAAAATTACAAGAAAAATTTAGGAGGAACTATGATGAATAAAAGATTTAAAAAAGGAACAAGCATTATTTTGACGGGAGTATTGATGTGTTCTTTCGCTGGTAGCGCTTTAGCAGTGGAAGACGCCCAAGCGAAATTGCCTGCCGTCATTGACAAAGTTCAAACGTTGGGAGTTTCGCAAATGTATGGTACGATTTTGAGCATGACAAAAGAAAATGACCTTACCATGCTGGAAGTTAAATTTGCTGATAAAGACGACACGATGATCTTTTATGTCGGAGAAGAAACATTTGTGGTTGACGCCATGACTGGACTGCCTATGGATTTAGCAGGTAAAGAAAATACAACTGTCAGCGTCTATTATGGCCCTGCTGTAACCATGAGCTTACCAGCTCAAAGTCCGGCAACAGCAGTTATCGGCAATATTGACCAAGACGCTAAATTCCCCTTGTACGCTAAAGTGGAAGATGTCCGTCAAGCAGCCAACGGCGATGGCATTCAAATTACTACCAATAACGGCAGTCGAATTATCACTTTGCCAAAAGATATCGCTATTTCGCCCTATTTGACTAAAAACATTGTGACCATTGACGATGTTGTCAAAGATGCTGAAGTGCTCCTTTGGTACGATATTATGACCTTAAGTATGCCCGCACAGGCAACGGCCGATAAAGCCATTCTTTTACGAGTTCCGGAAAGCAGTGAAGAAATTGCCTATGAACCTTTATTAGAAACAGCAGAAACGCCTGTCAATACTATGACTATTACTTCCGACTCAGTTACAGCGTTCATCAATGGTCAGGAAATACCGCTAAATCACTATATCAATGAACAAGGCGAAATGATGGTACCGGCTAGAACTGTCAGCGAAGCTCTAGGTTATGACGTATTGTGGAATGAAGGAACCGTTATTCTCACCATTAAAGATGGCGCTAGATCAGCCACCTATACTATAGGCTCCACCGATTACGCGCTCAATAGAATGCGGTTGCAATTAAAAAGCGCACCGGAAAATAAAGACGGCGTTACTTATGTACCTATCTCTTTCATTGTTGAGGCTTTAGAAACAGAAGTAACCATTGATGGAGAATTGCTCGCCGAATAAAATGAGAGAAAATCATTACTATCTTTAATAAAACGTTGAAAAAAAGCGATGGTCTAAATAACGGACCATCGCTTTTCTTGTGCTGAAATATCATTCAGATAATTTACAAACATCTACCCAAGACTGCGCATGAGCAAATTGATATAATTCTTCGTTTGTCAGCTCAATAGCAGAATTACTGCTGCCGCAAGCGGGAAAAACAGTTTCAAAACGTTTTAACGAAACATCGGTATAAACTAACGGCAGATTTTCTTGCGGCAAAGCAAAAGGGCAAACACCACCCACTTCATGACCAGTACAGCGCAGAACATCATCGGCAGAAAGCATTTTGGCTTTCAGACCAAATTGCTGCTTAAATTTACTATTGTCAATTTTAACGTCGCCAGCAGCTACAATTAAAATAGCTTGTTCCTCTTTGCCATAAAAAGATATCGTTTTAGCAATGCGCGCAGGAATAACGCCCAACGCTTCAGCAGCCAAAGCGACTGTAGCGCTTGAGGTATTGAACTCTAAAATATCGTCTTGCCGCTCAAATTGCGCAAAGAAACGACGGACATTTTCAATAGACATTTTTCGACTTCCTTTCCGTTTTAGTGTGTCTATTATACCCATCACAAAAAAGTTTTGTCAATTACCATTTCTGTTGGTTGCCAAAGCAACCAACAATCGGTATAATAAGAGTATTTCACAAACGGGAGGATCGACAAAATGGATATTGCACAAAAACACAAAGAACTAGGCGAAGAGCCTATCAATAAATTACTGTGGAAATTTTCTCTGCCGGGCATTGTAGGTATGTTAGTTAATTCGCTATACAATATTGTTGACCGTATTTTCATTGGCAATGGCGTTAACTCTGATGCTATTGGCGGCTTAACAGTCGCTTTTCCGCTCATGATTATTACAATGGCGATTTCTATGCTATTTGGCGTCGGCGCCAGTACGTTAATGAGCATTAAATTGGGCGAACACAATCACGAAGCCGCCGAAAAACTATTGGGGCAAGGCTTCATTCTGCTGATTATCGCTGGTCTGATTCCGACTGTCATCGGTTTGCCTTTTTTAGAAAAACTGCTGATTCTTTTTGGCGCAATAGATGGAATTCTTCAACCAGCTATTGATTATACATTTATCATTTTATTGGGTAATGTCGCCGCATCGGTAGGATTCGGTATGAATAATTTCGTCCGCGCTGAAGGCAGTCCCCAAATTGCCATGATTACTATGCTTATCAGCGCCTTAATCAATATTGCGTTGGATTATATTTTCATTTTTCCGTTGCAGATGGGCGTAGCGGGAGCGGCTTGGGCGACGGTGATTGCGCAAGTAGCTTCGGCAATTTGGGTGTTGTACTTTTTTACGCTTCATCCCAAAACAACATTGCATTTGAAAAAGCAATATTTTAAGCTGAATTTTTCATTAGTCAAACGGATTGTAACCATTGGACTAGCGCCTTGTCTGATGCAGTTATGTCAAAGTATGCTCATTTTGATTATCAACCATCGTATTATTGCTTATGCCGATGATTTATCGGGACTTTATATTACCATTGTTGGCGTTACCAATAGCATTATCGGCGTTTTCATGATGCCGATAATGGGCATTTCGCAAGGTTCCCAACCCATCATCGGGTACAATTTCGGCGCTAAACAGTATGAACGCGCCAAAGAAACGGTTGTCAAAGCCATTATTGCCGGCGTATTGGTAGCAATGGTAGCCTATATCGCCATGTTTACCGTACCAGAGCAATTAGTTTCTATTTTTAATCGCGGTGACAAATCTTTGGCAACCTTAGGTGCAAGAGTTCTTATTATCAGCAATTTGCTTTTACCCGGCGTAGCCTTTGGTGTTATTGGCGGTCAATATTTTCAGGCAGTCGGCAAAGCCAAAACCGCTATTTTCCTTAGTTTAACGCGTCAATGTATTTTTTTAATTCCAGCTGTTTATATTATGCCGTTGTTTTTTCAACTAGACGGTGTTTTCTACGCTTTTGTCGTTTCTGACGGTTCCGCAATTCTTTTAACTTGTTGCTTTTTGTGGTGGGAATTTAGAACTATGAAGAAAAAAGGATTGCTGAAATAGGAGATGAGAAAAAATGTTGCCAGAAAACACCTTTCGCCATATTGGTCATATGATCGGCTTGATTGAACGAGTCAGTCGTAGTTATGCTGATGAATATCTAAAAGAATTAGGTCTAAGCCGCGGACAAATTCCCTATTTAATGGTTTTATACCACAACGAAGGCATCAGCCAAGATTTTTTGGCCAAAGGATTGGTGATGGATAAAAGCAGTACCGCTCGCGCGTTGCAGAAATTAGAAACAGCCGGTTTCATCAGACGAGAACAAAATCCTCAAGATAAAAGAGAAAATCTCGTCTATCTAACAGAAGCTGGTCGTGAAATCCATCCCATTGTTAAACAGCTGAACGGTCAATGGATTGAGCATTTATCTGGTGATTTAAACGAAGTAGAAATTGTCGCTTTGGAAGCTATCTTAAGTAAAATGAGTACCAAAGCCCGAGATTTTCGCAATAAAACTGGCGAATTATAAAATAAAGAGGCAACTGATATCAGTTGCCTCTTTATTTTATGAACAAATCTGTTTTTGAACAATAACGACAAAGCAAAAATTTACCTTACCACTTAAAATAAGCAAAACACACGAATATCTTTTGGCTAAAACGTGTTTTTAAGTATTTTATCGTTACAAATTTTCTCTCCAAGCAGAAAAGACGCTTTGGACTACTCCCAAACGTCTTTTTTAATGAACAAAACCATTAACGGAGAGAAAGGGATTTGAACCCTTGATAGAGTTGCCCCTATACACGCTTTCCAGGCGTGCTCCTTCGACCACTCGGACATCTCTCCTTGTGCTTTCAGCGAAATTCAGTTTATCATTTATTTTGCGGCTTGTCAAGTAAAATCTGCATAATCAAAAACTAGAATTTACAATACGCCAAGCCAAAGCGTTAAATAGTAACTGGACATCTAAAGAACGAAATAATTCATCCTGCAACATTCTATAATCAGAACAATTATTGCTGCGAACCCCAAGCGCTGCTTAATGAAATCGCCAAACCGTATATTATACCAATATGAAATCGCCGTCGTTTTTGCCAAAACACGTTGTTAATAATTACTGTATTTTCATCTAGATTTTACTTAACTTTTATGCTCATATCATTGATGAGATATTTTTTAATAAAAAATTCCTTTTGTGGCATTATAAATAAAAGAAAACAACCAAACATCGCCCCATTATTCTATATCTTCAATAGGCAGACCACGCGGCGCAATCGGCGTGGAAAAAACAATCTGTGTCTGAGTCGTGCCAAATCGTTGCAATTCGCCAACGAAAGCGTCCAGCGCTGTGGTATCGGAAAAAACAACTTTTAACAACATGGAATATGGTCCTGTAACGTAATGACATTCCACAACATGAGGACAACCTTGGACAAACGCCAAAAAAGCTGCTTTCATTTCCGGCGACATTTTTAAGTTGATAAATGCTGTCAGATGATAGCCCATTTTGAGCGGATCAATCATTGCTTGATAACCAGCAATATAACCTTGCGCTTCTAAACGCTCCAACCGTGCAGAAACCGCAGGCGAAGACAAGAATACTGCTTGCGCCAGCTGTTTTAACGAATACCGAGCATTTTTCTGCAAAAGTTTCAGCAGCTTTAAATCTATTTTATCCAAATATTTTTCCATAAAGGTTTTCTCCTTTCCGCACCAACAGCTCATAGTCGTTTCTTAATTCTAATTATAGTAGTAAATTTTTCTTTCTGCAATCATTTTGCTTAATATTATTAAGCCTAAACCTGTGTTCAAGATATTTTATTCCGTATAGCGCTGTTAAAATTGTTTTTATTCATTTTTCTTATCAATCTATTTACTAATGCTGTGTTTCATGGTATTGTCTGCTTAGATCAAGCGTATACCATCATAACGATACAATATAGAAAGAAGGCGTTTTATGCTCACCAAAACTCGCTTAGAAACCGATTCGATTGGCACTTTAGAAATTCCTGCAAAAGCGTATTATGGCGTGCAATCTTTGCGGGGGAAATTGAATTTTCATATTACGGGCAGAACGATTCATCCTGTTTTAATCCGGTCGTTGGCTTTGATCAAAAAAGCGGCGGCCATGACTAACGTGCACGCTCACTGTTTAGAAGAATCAACCGCTAACGCTATTATCCAAGCTTGTGATGAACTTATCGACGGACAATGGCAAGATCAGTTCATTGTTGACGCTTTACAAGGCGGCGCTGGTACGTCAGCTAATATGAATGCCAATGAAGTCATCGCCAATCGTGCCATTGAGCTTCTTGGCGGTGTCAAAGGCGATTATCAAATGGTTTCACCTATCGACCACGTCAATCGCTCTCAATCGACTAACGACGTATTTCCTACCGCTGGTAAATTGACCATATTGGCGCTTTTGCCTCAAACGATAACCCAGTTGACGCGCTTATATGAAGCGCTGGAAAAAAAAGCTGCTGAATTTAACGACGTTATCAAAATAGGCCGCACTCAATTACAAGACGCTGTACCGGTACGACTGGGACAATCTTTTCATGCTTATGCTTCCGTCGTTAAACGAGACATTGCTCGTTTAGAAACTGCCAAAGAAGCTATGTACACTGTTAATATAGGCGGAACTGCTATTGGTACGGCAATCAATGCGCCCGATGACTATTTGCAGCATATCACCGACAATTTAGCCAAAGTCACCGGTTTTCCTTTGCGGCAGGCAGACGATTTGGTAGACGCTACCCAAAATCTTGACGGCTTTGTCGTTGTTTCCGGCGCATTAAAAACATGTGCCGTTAGTTTGTCCAAAATCGCTAACGATCTCAGGCTGCTTGCCAGCGGACCCAAAACAGGTTTGGGAGAAATCACGCTTCCGGCGAAACAAAACGGTTCCTCTATTATGCCCGGCAAAGTTAATCCGGTAATTCCCGAAATCGTTTCACAGGTAGCCTTTAATATTATTGGTAATGATTTTGCCGTTACGATGGCAGCAGAAGGCGGTCAACTAGAGTTGAACGCTTTTGAACCCGTCATTTTTTATAATATTTTTGAATCAATCGAAACACTGGGTAATGTCGCCGCTACTTTTGTCGATAATTGTATCAACGGCATTACTGCCAATCGTCAACGATGCGCAGAGCTTTTAAACCAAAGCGTCAGCATTATTACAGTTTTATGTCCTTACATCGGCTATCAAAAAGCAGCAGATATTGTCAAACGTTCTTTAAAAACAAATACGCCGCCGCAACAAATTCTTTTAGAAGAAGGGCTCTTTACCGCTGAAGAACTGGCCAATTTGATGACGCCTAAAGAAATGATTCGTGTTTAATGACTTATTTAAACCTGACTGTTTCATCTGAAACCGTCAGGTTTTTTATTGCCAATAGAAAGAGCGGTTATTTTAGGCTGTGAAAACGGAAATTTCTTTACAAACGGCATCCTTTCAGGTATATTAAAATAGTCATTGGCAGCAAAAAACAAAATTTGCTGCATGACATTTTATTATGGAAGCAAAGGAGACAGCGCATCATGGAAATTTTCGTTTTTGACGGCGCTATGGGCACTATGCTGCAAGAAAGAGGCTTAAAAGCAGGACAAAGCCCCGAAGAATTAAACTTGCTTGCACCAGAAATAGTTAAAAGTGTTCATCTTGATTATCTCAATGCGGGCTGTGATGTAATTACGACCAATACATTTGGCGGCAGTCGTCTAAAATTGCAGGAATACCAGCTAGAAGAAAAGCTGGTTCAAATCAATGAAAACGCTGTACAAATCGCTAAGGAAGCCGTTCGTACAGCTGGTCACGGCTTAGTTGCTGCTTCGATTGGTCCCACAGGTCATTTTGTTGAGCCTTTAGGCGAAATGACTTTTGAAGCAATATATGCTGTTTTTTATGAACAAGCTCTTGCCTTAGCAGGCGGTAAGCCTGATTATTTTATTTTGGAAACCTTTAGCGACTTGGGAGAAATTCGCGCAGCGCTTTTGGCTTGTCGTGACGCTGCTCAAGATATTCCTGTTATTTGCAGCATGACCTATATGCCGAATCAGCGTACTTTGACTGGCGTTAGCCCTGGCGCTGCTGCCGTTACGCTTTCGGCGATGGGTGCAGCCGTTATCGGCTGTAACTGCTCTGGCGGACCTGAAGAATTACTATCGGTTATTGATCAATCAGCTCAATATACCGATTTGCCGTTGATTGTTCAGCCCAATGCAGGACTGCCAATCTATACCGACGGCGCTGTAAGATATCCTCTAACCGCTGAAAATTTCGCGCCATTGATGGCTCAATTTTTATCTTATCAACTTCAATTTGTCGGCGGCTGCTGCGGCACAACGCCCAATCATATCAGCGCTTTGAAAGAAACGGTTTATGGTTTTACTGTCCAAAAACGTGCGCCCATTCAGCATGGTATGATTGCCAGCCGCGAGGAAGTCATTGCTTTTGGCAGTCATACATTGCCTAAAATCATCGGCGAACGAATCAACCCCACCGCTCGAAAGAAACTAGCGCAAAGTTTGCGGGACAATGATTTATCGATGGTTCAGAGCGATGCACAAGATCAAATGGCGGCAGGCGCGCATTTATTGGATATCAATGTCGGCGCACACGGCTTAGATCAAAAAGCAACAATGACGCGAATTGTCTCTCTTTTACAACAAGGCGCCGCAATTCCTTTGGTAATTGACAGCACAGATAAAGACGTCTTAGCGCAAGCATTAGCACAATATCATGGTAAAGCGTTGATCAATTCCGTTAATGGTGAAGACAAAAGTCTCCATGAAATTTTACCGCTTGCTAAACGTTTTGGCGCAGCTGTTGTAGCATTAACGTTAGATGAAGACGGTATTCCACCTACGGCAGAAGGACGTTTGACCATTGCCCGCCACATTGTTCATACTTGCGCTCAATATGGTATCGCACCAAAAGATATTTTTGTTGATGCTTTAGTTATGACGGTAGGCACCGATAATCACGCGCCCATGGAAACACTGCGGGCTATGCGCTTGATCAAAGAAGAATTAGGTGTCAATTTGTTGTTGGGCGTTAGCAATGTTTCACACGGATTGCCTAACCGCTCGCAAATCAACAGTGCTTTTTTAGCCATGGCTATTGCTAACGGACTTGATGCAGCTATTATCAATCCGTTGGACGAACTAATGATGAAAAGTTGGCAATCGGCCGCTTTGCTCAGCGGACGCGATGCGAGAGCCGCCAACTATTTGGCGCTCAATACCGTAACAGAAGAAGCAGCGCCTCAAACCGTCGCCCAAGATACGCCATCATTGGCTTTGGTCGCTGATTTGGTGGTAAAAGGCGGTCAAGCAATCGTCAAAGTGGTACAAGCATTGCTGGACGAAGGATTCTCAGCGTTGGAAATCATTAACGAAGGACTAATTGTCGGCTTGAATGAAGTTGGTGAACGGTATGAAAAAGGCGTTTATTATTTGCCGCAATTGATGCTCAGCGCTGAAACAGCGCAGAAAGCTTTTGATCTCTTGGCAGAAAAAATGGAAAGCGGCACAGCGTTTCATAAAGGAACGATGGTTATTGGAACAGTAAAAGGCGATATTCACGACATTGGCAAAAATATGGTGGCTGTTATGATCAAAAATCATGGCTATCAAGTCATTGATTTGGGCAAAAATGTACCCAGTCAACTATTTATTGATACCGTTGTGGCTAATGACGCCGAATTTTTAGGTTTAAGTGCGCTGATGACAACAACAATGATAGAAATCCCACCAATTATTCAAATGTTGCGCCAAGTGCATCCTCAAACAAAAGTAATCATTGGCGGCGCTGTTATCACAGAAGATTTCGCACATGAAGCTGGCGCTGACGGTTATGGTCGCGATGCTGTTAGCACAGTTAAGCTGATGAATCAGTTATTAGGAGGAGAAAATGAATAAATTATTGTTACGTGAAAAATTAGCTCGTCATCAGTTCGTTGTTACGATGGAAATTGATCCGCCGCGTGGAGCTGATCCGTGGCCAGTCTACGAAGCCATCAGCGATGTCGCGCCTTATCTTGACGGCGCTAATATTGCCGATAGTCCTACAGCTAAAATGCGCATGAGTCCCATTGCCTTAGCCCATTTAGTCCAAAATCGCTTAGGCGTAGAAACAATTTTCCATCTGACTTGTCGTGATCGCAATTTGCTAGGATTACAATCAGAGCTTTTAGGCGCTTATGCCTTAGAAGTGCGTAATATTTTAACGCTGACAGGCGATAAGCCTTCATTAGGCGATCATCCCACCGCCAGCGGCGTTTTTGACGTTGATTCGGCGGGATTGGCACGTATGGCTAGTCAATTAAATAAAGGCTTGGATTATTTCGATCGTCCTTTAGCCGATGCTACAGACTTTTTTATCGGCGCTGTCGCTAACCCTGTTTTAGCTGATTTATCCAGTGAAATGGCACGCATTGAGGCGAAAATTCATAACGGCGTACAATTTTTCCAAACACAGCCCATTTATACGACTAAGCAGCTAGAAGATTTTCAACGACAAGCCCCCAAAGGCGTTCCTTTCATTTTTGGCATTATGCCGCTAAAAAGCGCTAAACAAGGGCGGTATCTGAACAATAATGTTCCCGGCGTTCATGTGCCGGAAGAAATGATCAATTTATTGGAAAGCAAAGGGCGTCAAGCAGGCTTGGATTGGTGTCGAAAACTCATCAATGATATTCGGCAGGACATTGACGGCATTCATATTTTCCCAATGGGCGACTATGCATTGGCAGAAAGTTTGCTGACGTTCTGATGACTTCTGTTAAAGCGCTGCAATATTTTTCTCTGGAAGCGCCGATTTTGCCCTTTATTCAAGCCACTAAAGGGCTTACGGCAGAAGATCAGCCGCTAGTAGAACAATTATGGCGTCTAGTCAAGCCGTCAGTCTATTGGCGTGACGGCTTGATTACTACTAAAAACCAACAGCAACTAATTATTGATAATGGCGAGCTGATAATCGATAGTTGTTATCTTGCGCAAGGATTGGCGCAATGTCAAAGATTGACAGTATTGTGCGTAACCATTGGTCATCAATTGCCACAACAAGCTGAAAACGATTTATTATCAGGACATTTGCATCGCGGCACAGTTAGTGATTTGCTGGGTTCTTACAGTGCCGAATATTTAGCCGAAACGTTTAGCCGTTATTTAGCCAGCCAAAACATGACGAAAAGGCTTTATCCTACGCTGCGTTATAGTGCCGGCTATGGAGATTGGTCGTTATCTGCCCAAAAACAACTGTTAGATTTTTTGGCCCATCCATTACTTACGGTGACTTGCAATGACAATTTTCTTTTAAATCCCGTCAAATCCATTACTGCCGTAATAGGTTGGAGCAGCAATTATCAGCCGCCCAGTTATCCGCAGGGAAAACATACTGGTTTTTGCAACGGCGGACATAATTGCGCCGCCTGCACAACATGGGCGTGTCAAAAAGGAGGTCAAAAATGATTATTAGAAGTGCTGTTAAAAAAGATTTACCAACCATTATCGCTATTGAACAAGCCTGCTTCCCATCAGCGGAAGCCGCTACCGCACAGTCTCTTGCCCAACGCTTAGACGCTTTTGGAGAGCGATTTCTCGTTGCTGTCGATGATAATGATAATCCTATCGGTTTTATCAATGGCTGCTTAACCAATCAAACTACCATCACCGATGACTTATTTGTTGATATTACGACGCATCAACCCGATGGCGCATATCAAGCAATTTTCGGCTTAGACATTTTACCATCTTATCGTCGTCAAGGCATTGCGGCGCAGTTAATGAAAGCACTCATCACGCTTGCTCAAAACGGTGGTCAAAAAGGCGTTATTCTTACTTGCAAAGAGCATTTGATAGCTTATTATGCTAAATTTGGTTTTCAAAATGCAGGTGTTTCGCAATCGGTTCACGGCGGTGCCATTTGGTACGATATGTTGTTATCTTTTTAAACAAAATGCGTTCAACTGTTTTAAGGTTGAACGCATTTTGTTACGAAAATTGAACTATCAAACAGAATCCATTTCGCCATAAAATAAATCCCTTCTGTTATGCTTTGGAGCAAAATCTTTAGCAGCATTCTGATTGTTGCAGAATAATATCTCAACGGACATTTTAGATTCAAAAACTTTGCCGTTACAACAATTAACGATTTTCAGTAGAAATCATTAACTATTTATGATATACTATTGCCAAATCACCAAAAGTGAGGCAATCGGTAATGAAAAATAAACTGCGTTTCATTATGATTTTCATTTTATCATGTATCTTCATCGTAAGCGTCAGTATGATCGTTCGCCAACAGATCCAATATCGCGAAAATGACGCCGATCATGCTGTAGCAATACAAACGGCAGGTCTGACACAACAACGGCAAACTAACGCGTTGGGTCTCGTCCAGCCAGAAACCAAAGAAGAAATAGCGGCGATTTTGGCCAAAATCAATCTATCGGCTTTACGCGAAATCAATGAAGATGTTGTCGGCTGGATAGAAATACCAAACACCATCGTTTCTTATCCTCTACTACAAGGTAAAAACAACCAATATTATCTCAACCATACATGGCAAAAAGAATCTAATTCTGCTGGCTCTATTTTTTTAGAATGTACCAATAACAGCGATTTTTCCGACTTTCACACCATTATTTATGGTCATCGAATGAACAATGAGGCCATGTTTGGAACGTTGAAATATTATAAAGATTTAACGTATTGGCAAGAACATCCCAGTATTTATATTTCTACCGACAGCGGCGTGCGACGGTATGATATTTTTGCAGCCTATAAAGCCAGCACCAAAAGTATCGTTTATCAATTAAATTTAGTCGGTCAGGAAAAAGATTTCATTCAATTTTGCTTGGACCATTCGGTAATTGATACGCAATTTTTTCCAACATCAGAGGATCAGATTTTGACGCTCTCTACTTGCACGGGAAACGGTCATGCCGCTCGTTGGGTTGTGCAAGCATACTTAGCGCAAGTATACGCTCAAAGTGAATCACCAGAAATGGCCGATGAAACTATTTAATCAATGATAAAGACCGGATTGAAAACTCTCCTTTGCTGGAGAATGTTTTTCAATCCGGTCTTTTGCGATGGGAATTTAGCTATTTTTATCGGTTTGATGAAATTGTTTCAGATTGCCGATTTTTTCACTACGTTTATTTAATTCTTCATCAATATCTGCTAAAGTAACGCCGCTCTCCACCATCAATACAGTCAAATGGTATAATAAATCACTGATTTCGCCAACAAGCGGCTCGTGCTCTTTATTCTTCGCTGCAATAATCACTTCAGAAGCTTCTTCGCCGCACTTTTTCAAAATTTTGTCCAGCCCTTGTTCAAACAAATAGCCTGTATAAGAGCCTTCTTCGTGATGCGTTTTGCGAGAAAGCACCACCTGATATAAATGTTCCAATCCGTTCATTATTTTTCCTCCGCCAATAAAATAGGACTAAAAAAACAGCTTTTGTTGCCAGTATGACAAGCGGGGCCCGTTTGCCGAACCGTAATCAGCAGCGTATCGTCATCGCAATCTCCTACAATAGAAACAACCGTTTGAATATGACCACTGCTTTCTCCTTTGTGCCAAAGAGCATTGCGAGAGCGACTAAAAAACCACGTTTCACCGCTTTCCAATGTTTTTTGCAGACTTTCACGATTCATATAGGCCAGCATCAAAACATCTTTCGTTTCTTCTTCTTGAATGATCGCTGGAATCAACGGTCCTTTTTGAAAAAATTTATCCAAATCCATCCTATACACTCCTCACGGCAATATGATTCTGCCGCAAATAATCTTTAACGTCATTTACCGTTAATTGTCCAAAATGAAATAAAGACGCGACCAAAGCGGCATCAGCGCTAGTTTGGTTAAATACGTCAACAAAATCTTTTAAACTGCCGCAGCCGCCAGAAGCAATGACTGGAATACTCACTTGTTGACAGACAGCTTCTGTCATGGCAAGATCATAGCCCTCTTTGGTCCCGTCAGCATTCATCGACGTTAAAAGAATTTCGCCGCAACCTAACCGTTCAGCTTCCTGCGCCCACCAGAGAACATCGATGCCCGTATCAATGCGTCCGCCGTTAATATAAACATGATAACTGCCGTCATCCATGCGGCGACCGTCTATGGCCAGAACGACGCACTGACTGCCGAAAATATCAGCCGCTTCCTTTAACAGTTGCGGATTTTTAACCGCCGCCGAATTAACTGCCACTTTATCCGCGCCACATCTGAGAAGCGTACGGAAATCATCAATAGAGCGAATACCGCCGCCTACCGTCAGTGGAACAAACACTTTTTCCGCCGTACGACGCACTACATCAACCATGGTGCTACGTCCTTCATGACTAGCCGTAATATCAAGGAAAACAATCTCATCTGCTCCCTGCTTATCATACAGAATCGCATAGTCTACAGGATCACCGACTTCTTTAATACCAACGAAATTGACGCCTTTGACAACTTTACCGTCACGCACGTCAAGACAAGGAATGATTCGTTTTGCTAACATAACTGTTCGCCCCCTCTTGCAATCGCTTCAGAGAGATTCAAAGTTCCTTTATACAAAGACTTGCCACAGATTGCGCCGTAAAGATTCATCGCCCGCAAACGGTCAATATCGTTGATAGTGCTAATACCGCCAGAAGCAATAATATTAGCAGAAACACTTTGCTGCAATTTCGCTAATTGCTCATAGTTAGGACCGCTTAATGTACCATCTTTAGAAATATCGGTGAAAATAATGGTTCTAACGCCAATGGCATCCATTGATTTTGCCAAATCCAGATAATGAATTTGTGAATTGGTCAACCAGCCTTGTGCTTTGACCAATTCATGTTCAGCATCAATACCAACTGCAATGCGATCGCCGTACAGTTCTATGGCTTCTACTACTAAATCCGGCTCATTAACTGCAACAGAGCCTAAAATTACACGACTTACCCCATGATCCAAATAGTCGGCAATTGTTGACATATGACGAATGCCACCGCCAACTTCTATTTTTAATGTTGTTTTTGCAGCAATTTCAGCAAAAATAGCACTGTTAACAGGCTTTTTTTGCACAGCGCCGTCTAAATCAACCAAATGCAGCCATTTAGCGCCTGCCGCTTCAAAGGCTTTCGCCGTATCCAAAGGATTATCGGCGACCTTTTCTGCCGTAGCAAAATCGCCTTTATATAAACGAACACATTGTCCGTCTTTAATATCAATTGCCGGCAGAATAATCATCGCACCAGCCCCCCAAAATTCTGTAAAATTTTTAAACCGACAGCACCGCTTTTTTCTGGATGAAATTGTGTGCCATATAAATTATCATGAAACACTAACCCTGTAACAGTACCGCCGTAATCGCTAGTAATGGCAATGTTATCTTTAGGCGTATAAGCACCGTAAGAATGGACGTAATAAACAAAGTCGCCATCATGCAAGCCGTACGTTAACGGACAATCTTGAGTGATAGTAATACTGTTCCAGCCCATATGAGGAATTTTTTGTCCTTTAGCTTCTATCTGGCGAACTTCTCCGGATAGAAGCCCTAAGCCTGCCGTTTTGGTAAATTCATAGCCAAAATCAAACAACATCTGCATTCCCAAACAAATCCCCAGAAAAGGTTTCTCCGCTGCGGCTTTTTTGAGCGGAGCAATCAGTTGTTGATGCGCCAACATTTGCATGGCTTCAGGAAAAGCCCCCACACCCGGCAAAATAACCCCGTCAGCTGCGTCAATCGTTTGACTTTCGTTAGTAATCGTGTAGGGAATTTCCAAAAATTTTAGCGCATTGGCGACGCTGAATAAATTGCCAGCACCGTAATCAATAATCGCAAGCATATCTTTTTCTCCCTTCTTACAGCACGCCTTTGGTAGAAAGCACATCGCTCTCATTAAGAGCTACCGCAACTTTTAAGCTATGAGCAAAGGCTTTAAACAGCGCTTCTGTTTTATGGTGATCATTATCGCCATATAAAATGGCAAGATGAATAGTCAGTTCGCTATGGTGGGCCACCGCTCGAAAAAATTCTACCGTCAACGACGGATCATATGTCCCTAAACATAACGGCGAAAACTGTCCCTCAAAGACCAAAAAAGGTCTGCCGCTGACGTCAACGACTGCTCTGGCCAGCGTTTCGTCCATCGGAATCAAACTATTGCCGAAACGGTTGATATTTTTTCTATCGCCTAAAGCGTCTTTGAGCGCCTGTCCGAAAACGATGCCGACGTCCTCTACGGTATGATGCCCATCGACATACAGATCTCCTTGAGCGTGAACAGTCAAATCAAATCCGCCATGTACCGCCAGTGCCGTCAGCATATGATCAAAAAAACCAATGCCGGTAGCAATATCATGCTGACCTTTACCGTCCAAATTTAATTTAACAGTAATAGCCGTTTCTTTCGTCTGTCGCTTCACTTCACTAATACGCATAATTAGTCTTCCTTTGTCCAAATCATTTTTAATGCTTGCAGCAAGCGGTCATTTTCCACTAAAGTGCCTGCAGTAATGCGCAGAAAATCTCCCATCTTGCGTATGAGAATGCCAAACTCTTTCAAACGCGCAAAAACATCGTCGCTATTGGCTACTTCCATAAAAATAAAGTTGGTATCTGATGACAAAATCCGCTTAATCTGCGGACATTCTGCTGCCAAAGCGCGTAAGCCTTGATCAAGCATACGCCGACTGGCTTTAATTTCTTCAATAGCTTCTGCGATCAAATCCCGCTGCGCTAAAACTACTTCGCCAGCCGCTTGCGAAAGGCTGTTGACATTATAAGGCGCTTTACCAGTTTTTAAAAGATAAGTGATTTTTTCATTGCTAACGGCAAAACCCACCCGCAGCGCCGCCATCGCTAACGCTTTGGAACAAGTCTTCAAAACAATCAAATTGTCATAACGATCAACTAAATCCAGTACTGATTGATCATAAAATTCCATATAGGCTTCGTCAACGACCACCAAAGCGTCAACGTTTTCAATCAATTTAACCACGTTTTCTCTGCTCATTCCTAACGAAGTAGGATTACAGGGATTAGAAAAAATCAGCATCTGCGGTTTTTCTTTTTGACAAGCCACAATCACAGCATCGACATCGACAGTCAAATCTGACCGTTTGTTGACCATGATATGCTGACACCCGTAAAGATGACAATAAAAATGATACATGGAAAAATCCCACTCCAGCGTCATCACTTTGTCTTGATAATCTAATAAACAACTGTAAAGCAAGCCGATAATTTCATCGGAACCGTTGCCAGCAGTCACCAATCGCTCGTCAACATGATAGTTTTGCGCAAATTGACGACACAGCGCTCGCGCAGTAGGATCGGGATACCGATTGAAGGCGACTTCTTTTAATTTAGCCTGCATTTTTCCCTCTGCCAAGGAGCCCAAGGGTACAAAACTTTCGTTGGCGTTAAGCATAACAGCATATTGTTCATCCGACGCATCATAAGGTGTCATTTGATTTAATTTATCACTGATTTTGACCATGATTAAACCTCACTTTAATAGAGTTAGCATGAGCGGTAAGCCCTTCTTTTTCGGCAATGACAACAATATCTTGGTGACTTTTTGCTAAAGCCTCCTGAGTATAATAAGTAAAACTGTATTTTTTAACAAAACTATCTACTGATAACGGCGAAAAAAATCGCGCCGTTTGTCCAGTAGGCAATACATGATTTGGTCCGGCGTAATAATCGCCCAACGCTTCCGGTGCATATTGACCCAAAAAGACGGAGCCAGCATTATTGATTAAACCGATATATTGCAAAGGATCTTGCAGCATAATTTCCAAATGTTCCGGCGCAATTTCATCAGCAAAAGCCAACATTTCCGAAATTTCCTTGAAAATAATAATAGCGCCAAAATCAGCTAATGATTGTTTAATGATATTTTTGCGGCTTAATGCTTCTACTTGACGAGCCAGTTCTGCTTGAACTTGGCTGGCTAAAGCAGCACTGTTAGTCAATAAAATGGCGCCAGCCAACACATCGTGTTCAGCCTGTCCCATCAAATCAGCCGCAATAAACGCTGCGTCGGCACTTTCATCAGCTACGATCAAAATTTCACTAGGACCAGCAATCATATCAATATCAACTGTTCCATAAAGCAGTTTTTTGGCTGTAGCAACAAAAATATTACCGGGACCAACAATTTTATCCACTCTGGGAATGGTATTGGTGCCATAAGCTAATGCCGCTACCCCTTGAGCGCCGCCTATTAAAAAAACACGATCAACGCCGGCAATGGCAGCCGCAGCTAAAATATCAGGATTAGCGCTGCCGGTTTTATTTGGCGGCGTAATCATAATAATTTCGCCGACGCCAGCGATTTTAGCCGGAATAGCGTTCATCAACACTGATGATGGATAAGCCGCCGTACCTCCGGGCACATAAATGCCTACACGAGCTAACCCCCGTACTTTTTGCCCTAAAATGACGCCGTCGCTTTGTGCGTCAATAAAACTTTCTTTAATTTGCCGACGATGAAATCGGCGAATATTATCAGCAGCTTTTTCTAATGCCTGCACAAACGCAGCATCAGCATTTGCCAAAGCTTGCGCTATTTCCTCACGGGTCACTTCAAATTTCGACGGCAAAGCCTTATCGAATTTCAACGTATATTCCCGCACAGCCTCATCGCCTTTTAGACGCACATCGTTCAAAATTTCGCTTACCGTTTCCGTAACCTTACGATCGGTTGCTGCATTTCGTTCCCTTAAAGCACATATAAACTCGTTTTCCGCATGTTTATCTGCTATAATCGTTTTTATCATGATTCCATCTCCTTACTATTGGCGCAGCGCCGCGATAATTTCCTCAACGGCGTTTTTTTTCATTTTCATACTAGCGGTATTGACAATAAGACGAGCTGAAACAGGCGCAATTTCATCAACGATGACCAAGCCGTTTTCCTTTAGCGTGTTACCTGTTTCCACAATATCAACAATACCGTCAGTCAACGATAAAAGCGGCGCTAATTCTACGGAACCTTCTATTTTGATGATTTCTACGTCCATGCCTTTACCAGCAAAATAAGCGGCAGCTACTTTGGGATATTTGCTGGCAATACGTTTTGTCTGAAAACCCGCATAGAAATTTTGCTCTTTGGCACAAGCTAGTGCAAAACGACAACGCCCAAATCCCAAATCGGCTACTTCGTAATAATTGCCGCCGTATTCCATGATGGTATCTTTGCCGACAACGCCTAAATCACAAACCCCACGTTCCACATAAGTCAAAACATCGGGCGCTTTTGCCAAGACCACTTCTACCGTATTGCTAATTGGCAAAATCAATCGACGACCTTTATGACGCACTTCATTAACGTCATAACCAGCAGCGCCAAAACGCTCGATAGTATTGTCCTCTAAGCGTCCTTTCGTCAATGCAATGCGAATCATACCGGCACCTCCTTTGTCGTATCGCCGACCAAATAAACTTTACTTAATCCTTTGTTCCGCGCATATGTTAACGCCTCTTCGACTGTCGCCATCAAACCCAATTCACAACTTTCTGTCGAACGACTCAACTCTTGACATAACGCTATCCCCTCTAGCCAATAGCCATCTTCTGCCCAAACCAGTGCCGTATGAATCGGCGAAATAGTTTCGGTTGGCAATAACGCTTGCGCCAGCAAATCAACTTGCAAACCAAATCCGATAGCTGGCAAATCGCGCCCAAAATCCGAAAGCAATCGATCATAGCGACCGCCGGAAAGAACCGCTTCGCCAACGCCTTCCAAATAACCGCGAAAAACAAGCGCTGTATAATAATCCGCCTGATCTGCCAGCGCAAAATCTACGATAATTTTACCAGCTAACCCTAAAGCCAATAACGAACGATAAACTTGCTCCAAATCGTCGATTGCTTGCAACAAATCAGCGCTGTAATTTTGAAAGACTTCTCGACATTGGGCAAAAACTTCCTCTGTACCAAACAAAAGCGGCAGCTGGCAAAGCAATGCCATTTCTGGAGAATCAGACCATTTAGATGTCCACAATTTTAAGGCGTCAACATTTTTTTTGGCAATTAAATCTGTAATTGTTTCTTTTTCCTCTTCCGTAGCAGCCAAACGCTCAAGCAACCCTTTTAAAATGCCAGTGTGCCCTATTTCCAGCCGATAGTCAACCGCACCAATATTGGCTAAACTTTCTGCACCCAAAGCTAATATTTCCAAATCGGCTAAACCTTCTTTAGCACCTAATAATTCTACGCCCATCTGCATCATTTCGTGACTGCCGCCGTTCATCATCTGATTCATACGATAGATGGTCTGATTATAATATAAACGAATCGGCAGCGAATGATTTTGCAGTTTCGTTGCGCATAATCTGGCGATAGGAATCGTCGTGTCAGGTCGCATCACCAAAAGTCGTCCTTTATTATCGCTTAATTTATATAAATTCTCTTGCGGAAAATAGCGGTCGCTGCTGCTAAAAACATCATAAAATTCTAAACCCGGCGTCATAACTTCTCGAAATCCGCGACGCTCAAATAATTCACGCAAACGTTTTTCCACCATACGACGAGCGCTGCATACTTCAAAAAGCAAATCGCGCGTTCCTTCTGGTGTGACTTTGCGGTATTTTTTCATTATCTTGGCTCCTTCCTATTTTATTTTAATAGTTTAACACGTTAAAGTAACAATGTCAATCTTTTTCCCTTGAAAACTTCATGAGCGCCATAAAAAAACAGAGAGCTTTACGCATAAAACCCTCTGTCGTTAAAAAATTACGTTAAAACAATGGTAAAATGATAAATACAACCACCGCCCAAAGCGCATGTGAAATAATACATGCCGCAATATGTCTTTGTTGTTTGTAAAGGTATCCCCAGCATAGACCGCAAATAAAAGCGGCTAAAACCAGCGCTATATTAAGCGACACCATATGAATCAACGCATAGAGCACAGCACTCCAAAACCATCCTCGATTTAATCCTAACGACTGCATTAACCCCCGTTGCACAAAGCCACGCCAAAAAATTTCTTCGCAAGGACTAGTAACGAAAAGCAATACCAGTACTACCAAATAAACTGGCACCGTCTGCGCCAGTGCATAAATTTTTTCAACGCTTTCTATTAAAAATGGCGCCTTAGCAGCTAAAAGATTAAACCCCAACTGCCCTAAACAAACGATAAACAACAAAATTGCCGCTACAAGAAAACCGTTGATGACAGCTTCCAAATCAAAATTGCGTTTTTCTACACTCCAGCCGCCCAATGTCACGGCAAAAAATGCTAAAAGCAAATTACTCACTGCAATGCAAAGCCAAAAATTACCGATAGGAGCTAAAAATGTTATTCCTAAAAGCGCCGTTGCGATAATCAACATAACAATCAACTGACGGCTATTGATGGCTATGCCGGAAAAATCATCGTCAATAGTATAGCCAGTACAAGTAGTAACTTGACGGTAACGATTATGAACCTCTGCGTTATCCAATCTTATTCGCATGAGTGGCTCCTTTCGCTAAATATTTTCAATCTGCCAGTTAATTTCCGTTTTCCCTAAAGATTTTAAAATCTCGTTGGTTTTGGAAAAAGGTTTACTGCCAAAAAAACCATTTGCTGCCGAAAGTGGACTAGGATGAGCCGATTCAATAATAAAATGCTGCGAATTGGTAATATATTTTTTCTTGGAGCGAGCATTATTGCCCCATAAAATAAAAACTACAGGCTCCTCGCGATCATTTAACAGCTGAATAACCCGATCGGTAAAGCGTTGCCAGCCAATTTTAGAGTGAGAATTAGCCTTGCCAGCAACAACTGTTAAAGTCGCGTTAAGCAATAAAACCCCTTGATCCGCCCATGATTTCAAATATCCGTTATTAGGAATATAGCAGCCTAAGTCATCGTGTAGTTCTTTGTACATATTTTGCAAAGAAGGGGGAATTTTTACGCCCGGCTGCACCGAAAAGCTCAAACCATGCGCTTGCTTAGGACCATGGTAAGGATCTTGTCCCAAAATGACCGCTTTGACGTCTTGATAAGCAGTGAAATGCAACGCATTATATATATCATACATATCAGGATAAATGGTTTTGCTGCGATATTCGCTGAGCAAAAATTTGCGTAAATCTTGATAATACTCTTTTTCAAATTCATCGTTCAAAAGTTCTGCCCAGTCGTTTTTTAAAATCTCTGTCATTATTATTGGCACCTCGCTAATCTGCAAATAATTGTATCATTATTTATACTATATCAATTTACAGCCGAAACTGCAAGTAGCTTATGACTTTTCGCCGATAATTTATCTATCAAAACAGTTACAATAAATTTTAACTATTTTTACTAAAAGTGATGTAAAAATCTGTTAGACACTTTTCTTTTTATTTATTATTATAATTAAAACAGCTGTTTTAATACTTCTAATATCTTTTTCCAAATATTATCAATCACCAAAAATTATATCTTAGCAAACGGCTTATTTTTAGCAAAGGAGGAAGAAATCATGATGACAGAAACTACAGCAAAAAAGAGATTTGAAATGAAATATGTTCATTGCGCAGTTACTTTAATAATTATTTTCGGCAGTCATTTTGTACCAGCTATGGCGCCTCTAACCAAAGAAGGCATGGCAGTTTTGGGCGCGTTTATTGGCGCAGTATATGGTTGGTCGACTATCGACATGTTATGGCCCAGTATTATGGGTTTATTAGGTTTAGGCTTAGCAACTAATATGACTACAGTATTAGCGGCAGGATTCGGCAACAATATCGTTGTGATGCTCTTCTTGCTTTTTGCTATTATTGCTTTATTGAATCAAACCAATGCGTTAGACGTTATGGCCAATAAATTTGTCAACAACAAATTAACAGCGGGCAAACCGTGGCTATTTATCTATGTATTTTTTATTGGTATGGGCATCTGTGGGTTGTTGATGAGCGGCTTAGCGGCTATTGTTGTCTTTATGGCAATTTTGTGGAAGTTATGTAAACAATTAGACTATAAACCTTACTCGCCGTTTCCAACAACGATGGTTTTGGGCTTAGCGCTTTCCACCATGCTGGCGGCGGTTATCATTCCGTTTAAAGGCAATGCCATTGCTTTGATGGCAGCATATAATGCGATGCGTCCTAATGCGCCTATGGATTTTGCACGGTACATGCTGTTTATGATTCCCATGTTTTTTATCTTAGTATTCGTTTATCTTTTGATTATGCGTTTTGTTTTTCGCGTTGATGTTTCTAAGTTAAAAAATTTAACAGCAGATAGTTTTGGTACAGAAAAAAATTTAAATACCGAACAAAAAATGGCTTTTGGTTTTCTTTTGTTGGTTGTATTGGTCTTTCTTTCTCCAACAATTTTGCCCAAAACATGGGCGTTGACTACTCTCATCAATCGCTTGACGATGTTTGGTCAAGTTGCTATAATTGCTGGTGTTATGATGTTATTGAAAAAGTCTGACGGCACGCCATTTTTCCCTTACGGTCGTTTGGCGGCTGGCGGTGTGAGTTGGGAATGTATTTTTATGTGTGCTTTCGTTATGCCAGTTTCCAGTATGCTGACAGCAGAAACAACAGGAATTACCCCATGGATTAACGGTTTGATTGCGCCGATGACTCAGCTAAATCCGCTGGTTTTTGTCCTCATGATCATGTTTTTTGCCACCGTGATTACCAATTTTGCGCAAAATGTCGTTTTGGCTATTATTATCATGCCTGTACTGATCAATTTTTCCGTGCAAGTCGGTCTTAATACAGCAGCTTTAACGCTTATTATGATTCTTTGTACCAGCTTTGCACTTTTAACGCCGGGGGCTTCAGCTTTTACCGCTATGATTTTCGCTAATCCTGAATGGGTAAAAGCCAAACATTTGATGGCTTATGCCGCCGTAACCATTATTATTTTGTTTATTGTTTTGATGCTTATTGGCATACCCTTAGCCAATATTATTTTCAAATAAAATTAGGAGGTATGAAAAACATGGCAATACGCACTATCCATGAACCAAACAGAACCGGCGTTTACGACCGCCCTTCGCAATATGGCAGTACAGCAGATGTAATAATTAAACGTGATCTCACCGTTGAAGATATTCCTGTTTTAAACTGCTATCTTGATGATGATATCAAAAAACCATTGTTTATCTTTGTTCACGGCTATACTCAAAATAAGGAGTCTAACTTGCAGCTCATTTATGAATTAGCAACAGAAGGATTCTTCGTAGTAGCACCCGATTGTGCAGGACATGGACAGCGGAATAATCCAGAAGGCTATCGTACATGCGGACTTTTGCAGAAAACAACTGCCGAAGTAGATAAGTTGATTGCTTATTATCAAGGACAGGATAGCGTTGATGCAGAGCAAATTTTTATCGCAGGTGCTTCTTTTGGTGGTTTGGTCACCTATTCTTACTTAGCATTTGGCAAGTATCCCATCAAAGCTGCCGCTGCCTTGAGCTCTACTCCTGATTTGGAAGCAGTACTACGTCTACCGTTAGGATTTGTTGATCCAGAAATGGTCAGCGGCAAAAAACCATTTGCTCCGCCCAGCGAAGCAGAAAAAATCGAAACCTTCGCTATAGGCGAACGCATCAGCCCGTTGAATCATTGGGAAACTATCGGCAAAACGCCACTCATCATGATTCACGGTATGGACGATGAAGTTCTGGCTTTAGACGGCGAAATCAAACTTTATGAGCTTTTAGCGTCTACCGCCAGCGATGAACAGTTACAGTTGCACCATTTTAAAGGAATAGGCCATTCTTCATCGCCTGAGATGAAAAATTATTTTCTTGACTGGTTTTGCAGCAAAAAAACTCGTTAAAAATTATAGGAAAGCAAAATCGAAATGATCAAAAGCGCTTCAGAGAACTCTGAAGCGCTTTTGATTTACAGTCATATATTTACTGGTTATGGTTTATGACTAAAACAAGTCTTCTTTGATAATAGTTTCTTCTCGCTTAGGACCGACGGCAATAATTTTGATGGTAACGCCAGTCAAATCTTCCAGACGTTTGATATAGTTTTGGGCATTTATTGGCAGCTCATCAAACGTTCTCGCCTGTTGGGTACTGCACTGCCAGCCGGGCAATTCTTCGTAAACAGGCTGACATTTTGCCAGTTGTTTCAAACTGGTAGGGAAAGCGTCAATTCGTTTGCCTTCCGCTTCGTAATGGGTACAGATTTTAACCGTTTCCATATCGTCTAATACATCCAGTTTCATCAGTGCCAAACCCGTGATGCCGCTTAAACGAATGGCATATTTTAACATAACCATATCAATCCAGCCGCAGCGTCGGCTTCTGCCAGTGACTGTGCCAAATTCACAGCCAACTTTTTGCAAATGTTCGCCTATGTCATCGGTCAATTCTGTCGGAAACGGTCCTTCGCCAACACGAGTCGTATAGGCTTTAACGATACCCAAAACATTGGTAATATTGACCGGACCAATGCCAGCGCCAACGCAAGCTGAACTGGCAACAGGATTAGAGGAGGTGACATAAGGATATGTTCCATGATCTAAATCAAGTAGCGTACCTTGTGCGCCTTCAAAAACAACATTGTCGCCTTTTTTCAGTGCTGTATCAATCAATAACGACGTATCTGTCACATATTGACGCAGCTGATCAGCATAGCCGCAGTATTCATTATATAACGCGTCAAAATCAAAAGGTTTTGCATCATATAATTTTACCAGCAGCTTATTTTTCTGTGCCAAAACATTTTGCAACCGTGCAGCAAATTCTTCTTTGTCCAACAAATCAATCATTCGAATGCCGACACGGGCAGATTTATCCATATAGCATGGTCCGATGCCGTTTTTGGTAGTGCCGATTTTAGCATCTCCTTTGCTTTCTTCTTCTAATGTATCAATTAAGATATGATAGGGCATAATCACATGAGCTCGTTCACTGATATAAAGATGACTGGTATCAACGCCTTTTTCCTGCAAATAAGCCAGTTCCTTTAACAAAACACGCGGATCAATAACAACGCCGTTCCCAATTATACAAGTCGTATCGGGATACAAAATTCCCGATGGAATCAAGCGCAGTTTGAATTCATTATCACCAACTACTACGGTATGCCCCGCATTATTGCCGCCTTGATAGCGCACAACCATGCTGGCTTTTTGTGCAAGATAATCAGTGACTTTTCCTTTTCCTTCATCGCCCCATTGAGCGCCTAATAAGACTAAACCCGGCATATACGCCAACCCCTTTTCTCATCCACTTAAGATCTTCGGTTATACAAAAAGCTCAAATAAAGCCCGAAATTTGTTCGGTTCATTTGAGCAACCGATATCTACCGATGGAATAAACAAGCATATTCCTTTAATATCTTATCAGTTTTCACCCTTTAAGTCAACGGCTTGGCAAATGCGCCAGTAAATTTCTTGTATGATTTATCTCAAACATCCCGCCGCTATTTTGCGGCGGGACCGTTTATAGATTCAAATACTTCTGTGTCATGAAATTGACAATGAAAAATGTTGCTATCGCTTCTATAGCAGAAATGATGATATGAACCCAAAGATAGGAACCAAATACTTCATAGCTTGTGATATTGTAGCTGAAGGGCCCTAAAATAGGATTGGTTATAACGCTATAAAGCCAGTTGATGACAAAGAAAGCCACAAATGAGACGATAATACGATGATTAGCAAATTTTTGCAGCTGTCCAATCATCATTGCCCAATAAGCCGTCAAAATCACACCGCATAAATCAAGCAAACTCAATACAAGACTTTTTAACATCAATGATATTTTCTCAAAAGTTATGTTTTCTATTACTGCTTCCCACAAATAAGCCAGCTCATTGAAAAAATTAAACTCTGGCGTAAAAATCAAGATCATTGCCACAATAATGCTCATCGAAAGGAAACCGATAAAACCCGCTAAAACTACCCAGCACATAGCCGCTAAAAGTTTACTGAGCAATAACGTCGTGCTTTTAACCGGCAAAGTAAACATCAAAAAGCCTTCATCGCCTAATAAATTATTGTTGAACCGCTGAATAATACTCAAAATCGTCAGCACTCCCAACGCGATATATAAAGCAAATAACAGCAACATCAGTAAACCAGATAACGTTCCAGCCTCTTCAAAAGCAGAGAACAAAAAACCATTGTACTGTACTTGATTCACTAAGCCGGAAAAAGCCAAACCAATGACCACAGAAAGCGCCAGTATGCCAATATACAACGGTATCAGCGTACGTCCTGATGCTTTGATCTCATATTTTAATAATTTGAACAGCATAATTTATTCCTCCTCAGATAGATTTATTTAATTTCGCCCATTACAGACTGAGCTTATGCGCCATTAGCCACTTGCTAAGGCTAAACGCAGCAAGACTTTGACCAGCAAGAATAATAATCAATAACCAACCTGCCAAAGAAAGGTGCATCATTCCCCCTAACAGCAGCGATCCCAAAGGCGCCATTGTAGAAATAAAGCTAAAAAACCAAGCCAATAGACAAAAGATCAAAATAGCCGCTAAAATTTTGTGTCGCCCAAAAAGCGGCATTTGAGCCAATAACATAGCTAAATAAGCTGTTAGAATAAGCGCTGTGGTCACTAACAACAAAGCTATTACTCCTTGTACGATATATAACCCTCCTGAAGGAATTTGAGCAAAAATTTGCGCCAATTTACTCATTTGCACCCATACATAGCCTAAACCAAAATGAATAGATAACATCATGGGAATTCCCACAACTATCCACAAAGCCAATCCGCTTACAACTACCGCTAATAATAAATAAAACAGTGCACTAAGTAATTTACTCAACAATAATGTCGACGTTTCTACTGGCAAAGTAAACATCAAATAGCTTTCATCATGCAACAAATTAACAAAAAAACGTTGTATAATATTAGCGGCGGTTAATATAAACATCAATAATACTAACGCCAAAAGCACCATAGCTGATAGACCGGTTACTATGCCTAATACGGGATTACCGCCAGCTGCTGTTAAAGTAAAAAAGGGATTGTTCAGACACCCGTAAACGCAAACGCTGCAAATACTGGCAAGCGCCAGAACGCCCAAATAAATCGGCGTCATAACGCTGGCGGCTGCACGAATTTCATATTTTAACAATTTGCCTAACATTTATAAACCTCCCGGAAAAGACTATCAATGGACTTATTGTGTTTAGCGCGAATTTCATCAACATCGCCCATTAAATCAATGGTACCGTTTTTAACAAAAATAACCTGCTCAAAAATACTTTCCACATCAGTGATCAAATGGGTAGAAAGCAAGATAGTACTTTCTTCGCCATAATTATTTAAAATAGTATGCAAAATATAATCTCTAGCTGCTGGATCGACACCGGCAATAGGTTCGTCCAGTAAGTATAATTGGGCTTTGCGCGCCATAACCAAAATAAGTTGTACTTTTTCCAAAGTTCCTTTTGATAGCGACTTTAAGTTAGCCGCTGGATCAATAGCTAAATTGCGCAACATTTCTTCCGCCTTTTGGCGATCAAAGTCAGTATAAAAATCGCAAAACATATCAAACGTATCTCTAACTTTCATCCAGTTATTCAGATAAGTGCGATCAGGCAAATAGCTGATGACAGCTTTGCTGGCAACCCCTGGGGCTTCGCCGTTAATGAGCACCGTACCGCTAGTAGGCTGAATCAATCCATTGATCAGCTTCATAATAGTGGTTTTGCCACTGCCATTAGGACCTAATAAACCTACGATTTTTCCTTTTGGTAAAGAAAAAGTGACGTTATTCAATGCTTGCTTATTGCCGTAAATTTTGCTTACGCCGTTAAACTGTAAAAGTGTATTCATGACTCCATTCCCTCCAAATAACTTTTAATCAAATTGATGATCTCCTCATCAGTATAACCCATACTTTTTAAACCGCGAATCAACTCATCAACCTGTGTCTTTGCCAATTCATTTCTTAGATTACTAATTAAAACAGTATCTTCCGTTACAAAACGCCCGCTGGTGCGTTGACTATAGAGCAAATTTTCCCGCTCTAATTCACTCAAAGCCTTCTGCATCGTATTAGGATTGACCTCATACTGTAACGCTAATTCCCGTACCGCAGGAATTTTTTCACCGGGCTTTAAATGACCAGCGACAATTTGGAGTTTGATTGCCGCCATCAGCTGCAAATAAATAGGCATTGCCGGATTGAAATTCATTTATCTCACTCCTTTGATATTATTGTATTAAGTGATTGATACAATAATACTACAGTTTGCGCACTTTGGCAAGTGTTTTTTGATAAAAAACGAAAAATTTTACCGTTGTGCCACTGATTAGTTATAGGCAAACTTTGCGCCAAAAATAATTTTCCACTTATTCACTTAAAACAGCAACAACCCACTCTAAACGACTTGCAGTCGCTAGTCATACAAAGAACATTTGAAACGTACACTCGCCGACAGCAAAACCCCAATAGGACGTTTACTTTACACGTATACTGCTGCTTTAAACGTTTTCTATCAAAAACGATAAAGATTTCATCCAAAACGCTGATTCTTTACTCTATTTACTAAAACCTAGCGTAAAAATAATTTTATTTCTACAGAAGATTTTAAACAACGATGGCTAGCCCGTTAAAAAAATTTTTAACACCATACAGCAACCCACAGTGCTTATATGGTCCAATATACGCCTATTTTACTGAAAAATTCGTCAACCAATAACAGCTTGGCTATTGATACGGTATATTCTGACAATGACTAGAGGAAATTTTTATTTTTTAAGCGATATGCTGTTTTACTTGTTAAACAATTGCCGAAAGACACAATGAATAATTGTTATATCTAAAATAACATGCTATACTAAAGTAAAAAGCACATAAAGGAGAGGTAATAAGAAAATGCGAATTGAGCAGCTGAAATATTTTTTGGAAGTTGCCAAATCCGGCTCCATCAATGCAACAGCACAGCGGCTGTTTATTTCACAGCAAGGAATTAGCGACGCGTTAAAACGAATGGAATCCGAATGGGGCGTTATTTTGTTTAATCGCAGCAAGACAGGCATCTCGTTGACCCCTGAAGGCGAACGAGTCTATAAGTACATAGCGCCTATTGTCAAACAATACGCCGAATTAGAAAATTATCTTTGCAATCTGCACAACGGTGAAAAAATCAAAAGTGACGAAACAGTGCGTATTTTGACTAATCCGTTATCCATGACCGTTTTAATTCCCGATCTTTTGGATTTGCTCGAAAAACAACAGCCTTTTTTGGATTTCTTTTGTACAGATGCTACTGCATTAGAACAAATGATCAGACAGATTCAAGAGGCCACTGTTGATTTGTGCATCTTTATGCTAATGCAAAGTGATGCAGCAGATATATTGCGCGCTTTTCCCGATGATATACAAATTTTCAAACTATTTGAGGATGAATTGGTTGCTTGCGTGGCAAAAGACTCTGAATTAGGACGCCGCAAAAATTTGTCGGCTTCAGAATTTCACCATTTGGATAAAGTATTGTGCGCTGGTGTTTATACTTCTCCACAAAATTATGATGTGGAATTCATTTCTAACAACATCAATGTGCAGTTAAAACTAATTTTAAAAAAAGAAATGGCAGCCGTAACCAATTACTACTTTTTCTCCAGAACCTTTCCCAAAGATGCTATAACGGCGCTTCCTATTAGACCGCCGCTAAAAGTAACTTATTACTTGCTGCTTCCGCGTGAAGAACTGAATCAGGAAATTGCTATTGTTTTAAACGTATTAGAAAAATATGTATTAGAATTAACTGGTCAAATCGTAGACTATCATGATTTGATTTGAACCATGAAAAATCGGGCAATACAAAAAACTTATCTCCAAACCTATAAAAAATAGTCAGAGATAAGTTTTTCGATAACCGTCAATGATTACAAAGCTGGCTTTATATGTTTAATTAAACATTAAATTGATTGGCAAAACAACTGCAATCAGCAGAATGGCTATCATTGCCACAAAAAGCCAGCCCATAAGCATCGCGTCTTTTTTGTTAATCCATTCAACATTACCGAACAACATAGCAGAATTAGCGCTTGCGCCGGGAGTAGCCATAGCAGCTTGCAAACAAAGCACAAACACACAAGCAAATACAATAGGCGGAATACCAGCAAACGAAACAAACTGACATAAAACCGGACCAAACACTAATAGTAAAATCAAATTATGCGCAAATTGCGTAATGGTTATAAAGAAAAGTACAATCGCGGCAACGAGAACACTGGGGCTTAAGGAAGATAAAAATGGCGTTACTGCTGACATAACGGTTACCATGATGCCTGTTTCGCCAGCTTCCATTGCAGCGCAAATAGGTACAGTCGCAATCATCAGAATAATCATATCCCAGCTTACCCCTTGATAAACCATGTCGCCAAACTTATTCACAGCAATACCATCTTTGTTTTTCATAAAGCAGACACCGATAAAGCATAAAGAACAAGCGCCAATAATTGCCCAATCAGATAAAATTGCAATAACTGGCCATGTTTTTGGAGCAAAACTGGGAACAATGACAACAACTAAGAATATCAGTAAATAAACGATGCCCACTTTTTCAGAAGTACCAAGTTTTGCAGAGCGCATTTCTGTCAGTCGCTCTTCTGGAAGGGTGAATTTAGATGTATCAAGTTTAAAAATAAATTTCCCCATAGCAATATAACCAATGATTGTAAGGATAGGCAAAATAAGACCAGTAACAATCCATCCGACTTGTGAATACGCCCCAAAGTCAACCATATTACTCATCAAACCAATACATACTTGCGACCATGGCAAAAAAGGAAACAGCGCAATAGACCACACAGCAAAAAATACAATGCCAGCAATCAAATATGTGATCAGTTTTTCTCCCGGCTTATAGCCCAATTCATTGGCAATACTATAGATAATACTCCATAGTAATAACGTACACGCCACATTATTGGTAAAGCCAGCGATATAAGAGGCAATAAAGAAAAATGCTGCTATTAAAACCCACGGTCTGCCAACACAAATTTTTGCGCTTACAATACGGTTAGCTAAAAAAGTCATCAAACCCGTTTTGGAAATAAACGCAAAAAATACTGTTGTTAAAAATAAATTCAAAACAATGCTATCGCCAAATCCCGCCTTAAATATTTCCGCTGTAGTACCATATCCCACAACAACCAACATCAGCATGCCCAAAAAACTTGGCCAAACAAAGTCAACAAATACCCATCCGTAAATAGAGCCTAAAAAAATTCCTAAAATATCCATACCATAAGGCGTTATTCCGCCAATCGGCGGCAAAAAGCCAACGCCAATCATCAGCAAAACACATATAAAACTATGAATTAAATAATTAGCGGTTAATGTTGTTCGCTCAGTCATCATTACTGCCTCCTTTTAATCTCTAATTCAACTTATCGTATGCGCAATACGTAAATTCCTATTTGATTTCTTAACTTAACTATCAATAGAGATTTGTATCAAAATGTAT
>CATJSX010000108.1 GCA_949743265.1 uncultured Peptococcaceae bacterium | reverse complement strand
GGAAGCGTGGGAATGTCTTAACGCATGGATTTTGATACGGTGTACGCCTGCAAGCCCGGCAAGTTTCTCTAAGGCTCTTGGAAGCGTGTGCTTACTGGTTGGAATACTGTTGTAGCTCAACACCAGATTGCAGCCTTTCAATACCTTTTGCTGCGTCTTTGGCTCAACAAATTTATAATCGTTCATTGATTTATAGTACAAGATCTTTGTTATGCTTAAAAGCCCTGTTTCAAAATCAATATCAGACTATTGCAGGGCATCATGCCCATCATAAACAAATCATCTGTTGAAAGAAAAGATTGTAACACTGGCAGAGGATAAAGAAAAACTGTTATCCGAAAATGAAAAGTTGGAGAAACATCAGAAAAATTACAGCAGGAAATCAAGAAAATGGTACGGCCAAAAGAAGTCATAGAGCGCAACATACACGCTCATGATAAAGATATGACATGGCAGTTAGAAGAGCTGAGGGCTGATGAGCGCAATTGTAGCAGAAACAGACCTCTACGAAACGGACAAAGAAGCGCAAAATCTAATAGACTGGGTATGCTTATCAGAGAAGATAAAGGGAAATAATCATACAATACGAAATCTGACTGGGAAATATAAGAAAATAGAGCAGGATTGCCGGGAGGGAGTAAGGGCACATTGGAGCGTATGAAAGAACTTTGCAAAGAACATAACAGTTTATATGAGAAGTAGAATGACTTGAACAAGCAGAAGTGGAAAATTGAGAATGCAAATGGTATAATCAAATAAATTGAAGTTTAGAGGACGAGAAGATGAATATTGAATTGGTGAGAGCAACTAATGAATACAAGGAACAACCATTCGAAATGCTGACAGAATGGAAAAACGATATTATAGTAAATCACACAGATATGTCTCCATGGAAAATATGGGCAAATGATTTTCATGATTTTGATAATTGGTTAAAAACTCTTGATACAAAGGAAAAAAATAAAAATAATTGAGTTCCTGATGTAACTTTATTTTATTATGATAAAAATAGAAACATTTTTGTAGGGACTGTTAACATTCACCACTATTTAAACGATAAACTATTAAAAACTGGTGGTCATATAGGTGGCGGAATTAAACCCAGTGAAAGAAGAAAAGGTTATGCGACAGCAATGATTGGTTTGGCATTAAATGAATGCAAAAGACTTGGGATTAACAAAGTTTTGATATGTTGCGACAAAGATAACGTTGGTTCAGCGAAATCAATAATAAATAATGGTGGGGTATTGGAAAATGAAGTTGGGGCAAAGGGACATATTGAACAGCGTTATTGGATTCAGTTATAACATAAAATTTTAATGCTGTGTGAAGCCTGATGATAAATCTTGCTTTCACGTGAATAGATGTTGCCTTTTTGTCCAATCCCTCACTATTACCAAATCCACTTTGAGCTATTTATAAAACGCTTTTCCCTTTGCTGTAATGAAATATACTGTTTTCTGTTTTCCATCTTCCAACATAATATTTTTTTGCCTTCATAGCAGTTCCCCAACATAGTATGGTAGCTTTTTTCTCTTACTGTTCATTGCAGCTTTTATATTTTCTGTCTTACAGCTATTTTGAACTTTCTAAAATAGCTGTAAGACACTCGTTGATGTCATCTTTTATACCAATTCCTTTTTCGGATATACTGGATGGGATTTCAGATCTGCTCAGGTTTATCCGAATCAAGGTTGCCTGCGGCATTTGACGTACCATTTGTTCAAATGGATAACGAATAATTGTTGGCGTATTAAAACCTACGCCTAATTCCAGAAATACGATCTTCTGTGATTGGCATTGATTTATAAAATCCACATATCTTTACGGATATTGACTTCCACTCTGCCATGACAGATAGGATATTTAGGATTTTTCTTTTAATGGAATGGTGGTATATATGTATAATAATTAAATATATTCTGAAATTTTTTAGGTTTTCTGATAAATTATTTTACCTTTTTTGCAGAAAAATGTCCCTTTACGTGAACGAATAAAAATGACAATATTTAACTCCTGCTCTAATTGCTTAATAGCCAAAGAAAGGCTAGGCTGAGCGATATGTAAGTTTTGTGCAGCAATAGAGTCGGCAGACTGTGAAATTGTAAGTACATTTAGCACAAGTAGTCTTTGGCATAATTGTTATGAACAGCTCCATTTTTATTGGTCAATTTATTTCGCCTAGTTATAAGTTAGCTATTAGCAATATGTTATCGATTACTTCTGCAGCAAGTTGCTATAAAATATTTGCTTTAATTATGAGCATAATGGTCATCGTAAGTTTCGTTGCATTAGATAAAGAAAAGAAAGTATCTGATGTCATTGCTTAGCGGGCAAAATTTTGCCAAAATCATTGGCGCGGTGGAGCGGATGTGATATGATAAACGTAAAAATGCCCGCTTTCATCGGGCGATAGCGAGGAGCGATGGAGCATGCAATTTATAGCAGATCTTCATATTCATTCGAAATATTCTCGGGCGACCAGCAAGGATTGTATGCCGGATATGTTGGAGTTGTGGGCTAGGCGCAAAGGGTTGGGTGTGATTGGAACGGGGGATTTTACCCATCCGGCGTGGCGGCAAATACTGGGCGAAATGCTGGAGCCAGCGGAGGAAGGGCTATATCGGCTGAAGGATGATTATCGTTTGGACAACCATGCTTTAGGCGGCGCAATGAGTGGGCATTTTGATGCGGCTTTTGACAGTGATAGTCTGCGGCCGCGTTTTGTGCTGTCGGCGGAGATCAGCTCTATTTACAAAAAGAACGGCAAAACTCGCAAGGTACATAATGTAATCTTGCTGCCCAGTTTGGAGATAGCGAAAGTGCTGTCGCTCAGACTGGAGCAGATTGGCAATCTCCGTTCTGATGGGCGACCAATCTTGGGGCTGGATAGTCGAGATTTGTTAGAGATTACGCTGGAGATTTGTCCAGAGGCGATTTTTATTCCGGCGCATATTTGGACGCCGCATTTTTCACTGTTTGGGGCATATTCGGGCTTTGATAGCATCGAAGAATGTTTTGAGGATCTGACGTCATATATCCATGCGTTGGAAACGGGACTGTCGTCTGATCCGGCGATGAATTGGCGGTTATCGGCGTTGGATGGTTTCACATTGGTGTCTAATTCTGATGCCCATTCACCGGCAAAGCTAGCACGGGAAGCTAATTTGTTTGATACAGAACTGTCTTATAGCGCGATGGCGGCGGCTTTGCGTCAACCGGAATCACAGGCATTTCGAGGAACGCTGGAATTTTATCCAGAGGAAGGTAAATATCACATGGATGGACACCGCAATTGTAAGGTGTGTTTGGAGCCGTCAGAAACTATCATTGCTGGTGGAGTCTGTCCAATTTGCGGACGCAAGATTACGGTGGGTGTGCTGCATCGTGTAGAGGACTTAGCGGATAGACCAACGGGTTTTCGTCCACCTAATGGCAAGGATTTCGAAAGTATCATTCCTTTGCCAGAAACCATTGCGGCATCGTTGGGTATGTCGGCGGGCAGTAAAAAGGTGCAAGCGTTGTATGAATCTATGCTGCGTGAGCTGGGCGCGGAATTATCCATCATTCGGCAGGTGCCTATTGAGGAAGTACAAAAAGTCGGTGGTCCTTGCGTAGCGGAAGGCATTCGCCGTATCCGTACTGGCGAAGTGCAATGGGCACCCGGCTATGATGGCGAATATGGCAGTGCAACGCTGTTAACGGCGGATGAAATCAGTGCCTATTCGGGGCAAATGCAGTTTTTTGCTGGCGTGCCTGTCGCTGCACCTAAGAAAAAGAAAACTGTTTCATCTGTAGAAGTTTTGCCAACGGAGATAGCGCAGCCACTGCTTGAGCAAGGCGCAGCGAATGGTCTGAATGAACAGCAATGGGCAGCAGTACGCGCTATGGAGCGGGCAGTGACCGTAGTTGCTGGACCGGGAACAGGCAAGACGCGGACGCTGGTGGAGCATATTCGTTATTTATTGCAGGAGCAGCAAGTGAACTCCAACCATATTACCGCAGTGACGTTTACCAACAAAGCCACGGCAGAAATGCGGCAGCGTTTGCAGGCAGAAGCTGGACAAAAACGGCAGGTGGCGAAAGTGCATATCGGAACGTTTCACAGTTTGTGTTTGGATATATTGACCAAAGAGCGGGGCAAGGTCATTTTGGCAGATAGTACGCAGAGTTTGGCTCTTGTAGAAGCGGCACTGCATTCTTTGGGATGGCAGCAACCAGCAAAAAAAATGCAGCAGCTCATCAGCCGCTGCAAAAATGGTTTGCCCGTGTCGGAAGATATTGATGCGCTGTATAATGCGTATCAAGCACAGTTAGCAGCAGCGCAGGCGTTGGATTTCGATGATTTGCTGCTGGAGACGCTGAAGCTTTTTGCAACAGGGCGGGGGGATAAACGACCGTTTCACTATTTGCTGGTGGATGAATTTCAAGATATCAATCCCATACAACTGCAATTATTGCTGGCGTGGAGTCAGGATAATCAACAAATTTTCGTCATCGGCGATCCCGACCAAGCAATCTACGGTTTTCGTGGTGCTGACAGTGCGTGTTTTGACAAATTGGCAACGGCTGTAGGCGAGCCGCGCTGTATTCGGCTGACGGAGAATTACCGCTGCACACCGGAAATTTTACAATGTGCCTCGTCAGTGATAGTCAAACAATCTTTAGCGCAAGGCGAGCGCCTCTTGCGTGCTCACCGTTCCAACGGTACAGCGGTACAAGTACTGACAGTGGATAGCCCTTTCGCGGAAGCGCTATATGTGGCGAAAACCATCAATAGTATGGTAGGCGGCATGGATATGATTGATACCCATACCCAAGCGTTAGCAAACGAGCGACAGCACGCTTTGGGCTTTAGCGACATTGCTATCTTGTACCGCACCCATCGACAAGCGGCACTGTTAGAGGAATGTTTGCAAAAAGAAAGTATCCCTTATGTCGTTGTTGGTTGGGAAAGTTTTTTGGATGATGACAATGTACGCCTAGCGTTGGCATTTTTGCAGCATATGCTGCTGCCTGAGGAAACGCTTTATCGGAAACAATTGATCAACGCTTGGGGTGCAGAAAAGCTGCAGACATGGACTGAAGCGTGGCATACTGTGAATTGGACAAAGGAAAAACCATGGAAACTGATAGAACGCTACATGACTGAGCAGCAACTGACCCAATGCGAACCTCTAATCTATTTGCGCAATATGGCAGTGGTACACAAAACGACAGCAGAACTTTTGCAAAACCTCGCCCTAGGCGATGAAGGTGATATTCGCCGTAGTGGCGGCAAGGTATATCATAGCGATGCGGTGACGCTGCTCACACTCCACGGTGCCAAAGGATTAGAATTTCCTGCCGTATTTCTCTGTGGTGTCAAAGATGACATCATACCCCTCACCTTCCGCGGACAATGTGATGAAGCGGAAGAACGGCGGCTGTTCTACGTTGGCTTGACCCGCGCACAGAATGAATTGATCATTCTGACCACGCTAGATACCCCATCACCTTTTTTGCAAGATATGCCGACCGATACTGTCCACTGGCGTGCTGTAGCAACTAAAGCCGCACCCGTTTATCAACAGCTGGATCTATTTTGACATACAGACGAGACGTTGCCGTAAAAATTGCGGCAGCGTTTTTTGATGTGCAAATGATACGTTTGCTAAAATTTAAATAAATATACTGTACGTTAGCACTTTTCTTACGTCTGCCAAAAGCGTGCGTCATCTTCATTTAATTTTAATAACTTTTCCATCTCACTCCCTTTCTTCTAAAGATATTTTATGCGAAAATATAAACAACAAATTTTCATTCTACCGCGATGGGGTGTAACCGTCATAGCGGTCTTCTTTATCCTTTAATAAATTATTTTTTCTCTTTTTGTTATATTTTCACATAGAATTTTATTGCCTTCTAACATCTTGCAAAAAATAAAAATCCTCAAAGCGTTGCTGTTTCTCTTATTCTTTAAATGATTGGTTTCTGCAAGACCTTTTAAAGCTCCTTGCAATCTAAAACTTTTTACCAAAAATCCCCTCAAAACCGCGCCGTTCCTCGCCTTTCCTCACTCTTTTTTTGACCCCTATTTCTGCAATCTAATTCACTCAGTTACACCAACTACGGCAAGACCAGTCAGTTTACCGGTACTGGCGTGTTCACCATTGTTGCGGAGTCTACTGGTACCGGCGCTTCTAAATGGGGTAAGCTGAAAAGCAGCGCTGGCTGGATTTCTCTCGACTACGCTACAAAATTATAAGCTCACTATGGGTCTGTTGGATTTTTCCGGCAGGCCCACTTTTTTATGCCTAAGTTCGTCAAAACGGCCTTCCCATCTCCAAAAGGGAGTGCGGATGCACCTCCTCAGATTGGAGGAAACCCTATGACGGATTTACAAAAAAGCCAGATAGTTGCTTTGCGTGAATAAGACTATGGATATGCCACCATCGCTACTTCGCTGGGCCTGACCAAAAATCAGGTATCCGCCTTCTGCCGCAGAAACCAGCTCACCGGCACCAAGGCTTCCGTGCATACAGAAGATCGTCCTGACACGAACTGTTGCCGCAACTGCGGAAAGCAACTGACCTAGATTCCGGGCCGAAAACCTATGAAGTTCTTCTCCGATGCCTGCCGCACCAAATGGTGGAACAGCCATCTGGACAAGGTCAACCGCAAGGCCTTTTATACCTTTACCTGCACCCACTGCGGAAAAGTCTTCACGGCCTACGGAAACGACCACAGAAAATACTGCTCTCACGATTGCTACATCGCTGACCGCCATGACTGAGGAGCAATACGCCATAATTGATACAAAGATGCTGGAAAAATACAGGCCATTATTGGGTACATTATTCGCAGAATTGACTTGATAATTATCGCTTTTAGAGT
>CATJSX010000107.1 GCA_949743265.1 uncultured Peptococcaceae bacterium | reverse complement strand
TAAAAACAGCAAAAATTAAAATAGATAAGACCGGATTGATAAAAGCACTAGCATAAGCGCCTAAAAATAAAATAGTGATAGCTATCCATGGTCTACCTAAAGACAATTTATTAGTGAAGATTTTATTAGCGAGATATTCGGTAACGTGCAAATCAGATAATACTGCCATTAAAGGCAAAGCGCCAAACATCATAGCAACAGCAGGATTACCAAAAGCACTGGCGAGCATCGTTGGCATACCAACAACCAACCCTAATCCGACCAAAGCCATCAAACTAGTCCAAGTCATACCGATAAAGGACCAGCCATATACAGCGCCGATAAAAGTTCCCAATACACCCATACCATAAGACGTCATTTCTCCAAAAGGTGGCAGAAAGCGAAAGCCAAAAATAAGCAATGCCGCAATAAAGTAATGCATGATGTTAATCTTTTTTGTTTCCATAACGATGTCCTCCTCTGTAAAAGTAATGATATGGGATAAGTATTAAATAATACTTATCCCATAAGAAGTACCTAATAAAATAAATACCGCTATACTTCTTCGTTAAAAATCTGATAAACTGGCGCACCTTCGCATTGCGCTGGGAAACGAGTTCCTAAAAGCATAGCTATTGTCGGTGCAACATCAACTTGGCGAATAACGCGCTCTGTTTCAAAACCTTCTTTGATTCCTTTACCAGCTGCAATAAAAATAGGACCAGCATAAGTATCACATTCACCGTGAGAAGTGGATAAACTGTCATCATGATCGTGTTCATAGCCCTGCGCCATAGCGTAAACAATATCACCACACTGAGGATATTCGCCGCCTAAACCAATCAATGCAGCATCTTGCCGACGTAAGGCTAAAGCAACGATACGTTTACCACTGATTTTATCTTTATAACCATACAATGCAGTAATAATTTCTTCTTCCAATTCAAATTGGTCTTCAGGCGCTACGATGCCATGATCGCTTCTGCCTTTTAAGTTTAAATAAATGTACATTTCACGATTAGCTACCGCTTTTGTTTGACTCCAGTCGATTTCTTTGATGCTGTTGCCATGTTCGTCTTTTTTCATCGTAGTAAAACCTAGTTCTTCCATCAGTTGGATATTGCAACCCGTATCACCTAAACCGCGATGACCATAGGTTGGACAAACTTGAGCATGATCGGAAGTAATGATCAATGTCCAGCCTTTATCCAACAAATGAACGAATCTCCCAACGTAACGATCGATTTGAGTATAAACATCTTGCATAAATTTTTGATAATCTTCTGGTGTTGTGCCTTGGTCGGGACGAGCAGTGACCATTTCGCGAATAAACATATGCTTCTGCAAATCCGGCGAATGAAAATGAGAAAAAATCATTTCATAACCATGATGCTCAATCAAATAATTCAGCGTTGCTGATTGCCACTCCAAATTATGTTCCCAGCAAGCATGCATACAATCGCTGATAAGTTGCTTACTGCCACCGCCTAAAGTAGAAGTTGGTGGCGGAAAACCAATATTATCAATAATTTCTTTATACAGCATTTGCGGATGCCACATCTTATTCATAGCAATATCCATAGAAGCAGAAACCCACATTTTGACGCAAGTGCCGTCTTCAGCGATTTCCAACACGCGCATGTCTCTACTGCAAGTAATGACCTCATCATCTTTCATAGCTTCATCAAGATAATCCCGCAAATATTCTCCATTTTTGAGTACAGCCAGCGGTTTATCTGCTTTTTTATTTTTGTAAATAGCAATAGTATCGTATTGACCCACTTCATTTTTTAACAACAAACATGGACGACGCAGAAAGCCTTTTGACAAAAGAATAATAAATTCTTTTGCATCTTGAGGCGCATTATTCCATTTGTCATCGGCATCTATCAATGGCGACATAGAAGCATCTACTGGAATGTTAATATAATCTCCTTGCCCATCTTTATAAGGATCAATAACATAATTTGACCAACCGCCCTCAGTCATTTTAGCACCGCCCGTTAAATCATTTACACCAGCTGCACTGCCTTTTCTTTCAGCGCTATCATCTTCATCAGCCAAACCAGTAATGACACAAGGCACTTCACTATTACTAGAAGCTTGACTTTTGTAAACAACTGAATTGTTGTTAGGACTGGCGATAACTAGAAATTCACTGTCAAACTGTGCAGTGCTCATATTGACGCTGCCGGGAGATGTGCCGTCAACGACATGGAGATTAGGATTATCGCTGCTTGGCGGCCATGCACTGCCGGGCCAATGCCAGACTAATGTTTTATAACCCGCTTCTGCTGTAACATTCCATAATTGTTCCGCTGTGCAATTTCTGGAATCAAAGTTTAGTTGCAATAAATCAATATCACCACCCTGCCGGAAAAAACCGGTGCAGTTATGGGTCATTGGATAAGCGCCAGTAGCCAAAGTTGTCCATTGTGGTGGCGTCACGGTAGGCATCGCCCCTAACAAAACTAAGTCGTGTCTGGCGGAGCCTTTTTCAATTATTTTTTTGACGTTAGGCATCAATCCCATATCAACGTATTTGCGCGTTAGTCTAGGGTCCATAGCATCTAATCCAATAATAAATACTTTGTCAGCGATTTTTCGTCTTTGCATAAAAATGCCTCCTTAATAAAATGTTGTTATATAATTCATGGGTTCATTATAGAACAGCCGCAAATATTTGAGAAATGACTTTTTTAATGCAATTGTTTTCTTTGTCATAATGAAATGGAATGGCAACAAAAAAATAGACTACCCAATCGCTTGCATGATTAGGGCAGTCTATTTTTTATACTGTAGGGAATTTTTTAATTTAAACAAATACGCTCATTGTAAGAGCATCTCGGTCAATTCTTGTTCCAGTCGCATAAGCAATTTTTCCTTTTCAGAAGTTAAGGCATGGGAATCATATAAAAAAACAATAACCGCTTGCTCATCATTATTTTGCTGAAAAATTCCTATCATCGTAGCAGCAAAATATTTAACTGCAATTAACTGCGGAATAGATACATAAAGATGAGCATCATTTAATAGCCTTTTATGAACGATATCCAAATCTGTCACATAAGCGTCAAATTTTCGACCAGCGGGAATAAAAGAATTTTGCTTAGCACCAACAATAGCAATCATATTTTCAAAAGGTATTTCTGCAACTGCTTCATTGATCTTATCTTTGAAATACGTTGAATTTTTAGCAGCACAGAATACCAGCGGACAAGTATATAATTCATGGCATATTAGTTCCTTAGCTATATCATCTAAGACATCTCGAGGCATAATGGTTAGACCAAGAATATCAGGAGATTCTTGTATCAAATCAAAGGCAGCAAAAACATCTGCTTCTATTAGTTGCACTTTCAATTTAGGAAAGCAGCGCGCTATTCGGGAAGTAATGGCTTCATAGTAAACTTGTAATAAAAGCGGAGAAACCACTAGCTCTATTTCTCCGCTATAATTCAAAATTTCTTTAGCAGCATTTTTCTCAGCTAAATAACGTTCATATTCTTGAGAAACATTTTCACAGAATTTCAAAAAGATACAACCTTGTTCGGTCAACGTGACACCATTATTTGAACGAATCAATAATTAATGTTTCGCCTATTTCTTGCTCTAATGAACGAATTATCTTCGTTGCGGCAGGCTGTGTGATAAACAATTTTTGCTCCGCTGCTTGTGTAATGGAACCCATTTGAGCAACTTCATAAAAACAACGTAGCCATTCTAAACGCATAGCTTACTCCCTCGCTTTTCCTAAAATAATGTTACTATTTTATCACAATTACTAGAAACCATTATTTTTACCACTATTTATTTATTAAAAAACAAAACTTTTACCATCAACCACTATTTTAAAAGAAATTGCATCATCAAATTATATATTTTAATCATTTCTTTAAAACTTGCAGTTTTTCAATCCAGCCTTTTTGATATTTTAGTGAAATATAGCCAATGACCGAAACGATAAACGCTCCCAAACAATCGACCATCAAATCTTTCATGGTATCGCCTAAAGCGGCGTGACCAACCAACTGCTGTCCATTATCCAGCGCAAATTTCTGCATATTTAAGCCCAAAATACCGTCAGCCGTATATTCATAAATTTCCCAGAAAACCCCCAGTGTTACTGCAAAACAAAAAGTGAATAACGCCACAAAAGCTGGACTCATAATCATGGGAATACGTTCTGTTTTATTTAACAAGGTAATCACTGAAAAGCCAAGCGTCGCCAACACGCCGCCGCTAAAAGTATGCAGCACAGTATCCCAATGAGGAACCATGTAGTAAAAGCTGCGCACTTCGCCCAAATAGATGGCGCAATAGAGAAAGATAGTGTATAACACCAGCATATTTGAAGGGATTTCGATACGAATTCTATGCATTAAAACGCCAGGCAACATCATGGCTAATACGCCTAGGACACATTGTAGTAGCATTAGTGAATAGTCGCTTTTGACGCGCAGATACGGATTAGAAGGATCTGGTTCAGATGGTGCATTTTGAATGGCAAAAATCACATAAACAATGGCCAATAGCAAAGATAACAAAACAAATATGCTGATGATGCCACGCCAATTCCATTTCTTTTTCATGATTATCGCTTCCTTTCAAGTTCTTTCATGCTAAAAAGCTCCGCTTATGCTTACAGCGGAGCTGGGTAAAACCTCACGTTTCGTACTCGTCATATTCTTCATAAGGTTGTTGCTCATCTTCAGGCACTATTTGTGATTGTTGCAACTGTCTGAGCGATTGCTGAATCTCGGCGCGGCCATCTTGAACCACATCATAATAAATTGTTAACTGCTTTTCAATTTTTTCCATGATGTCATTAGCATACATAAAAGCGTTTTCTGTCAATTCATGGGCGGTTTGTTCCGCTGAGTCTAAAATTTCCTGCGCTTCCTGCTTAGCCAAACGCACAATTTCCGTTTGCTCTGCCATACGTTGTATCTTGGCTTGCGCCTCCATAATAATGCGATCGTACTCCTCGCGGGCAGAATCAATAATTCGCTGTTCCTCTTTTTTTACCCATTGAGCGTCACGAATTTCATCGGGCAGATTGGCTCGAATCAAATCAATGTAACGATATAGTGTTTCTTGATCAACAATTACTTTGTCGCTTTGCAGCAAAGGCTTTTTGCTACTTTCGATAACGGATTCCAATTCTTCCAACGCACTTAAAATATCCATCTTCATTCCTCCTTTGCCGCTTTATGGGTTAAATAGATAATAACTGTATCGCCATAATACCGTTCTTTGATGAGACAAAAAGTTTCATTAGTCCAAGAAGGTGCATAGTTTTTAGCACATTCGCAAACAATCACACCGTTTGTTTTCAGTAAACAACCGTCAGCAATGGCTGCTAATACACTTTCATACAATTTTGCTTGATAAGGTGGATCGATATAAATCACATCAAAAGCAGCTTTTTTAGCTGCTAGTTGCGCTAAAGCGGTCAAAGCGTCTTTCGCCAATACTTGACAACAATCGGTTTCACCGCATGCTGTGATATTAGCACGAATTACCTCTAAAGCGGCTTTGTTCTTTTCTATTATAACAGCTCGCCTAGCGCCGCGACTTAATGCTTCTAAAGCAATAGCGCCGGTACCGCCGAAAACATCAAGTACTTCCGCATCGGGCAGGCGAGCAGCGATGGTACTGAACACGCCTTCTTTGACACGATCAGCCGTTGGTCGAGTATTTTTTCCTGCGACGGCTTTTAGCTTGCGACTGCCGTTTTTGCCTGCAATAATTCTCACTTGCTACCACCTATCTCGTTTTTAAAACCAGTTCACATCTTTTGCCGTTTTAGTATAACATATTTTTCGACAGCTGCCTATCCCAAATTATTCCAAAATACATAAAAAATAAGAAAAGTTTTCTGCGAAAATCCCATGTAAGTTAGGACGAAAATTTCAAACGGCCATTTAAAAGATAGTTTAAGGACATTTCCCTTTTTCTTGAGCTGATTGTATGTAGAAAATGATGAAATTTTTACTTGTCTAATATGCCTTAATCATACAAAATGACAATGAAAACTCATTTTAAAAAATTTGAGCGCGCCGCTATAATTCGACGATAAAATTTATTATCATTCGTGAAACTTTTTTTATTTTTTTGCGTACTGTTAGATGAATGAAGGAGGGAGAATCTCATGAAAGATGAGGAAATGATCAAACTGATAAAAAATCAGGATGAGTGGGGCATATCAGCTTTGATTCAGCAATATGGTCGTTATGCGGCTGCAATTGTCACTAATCTTGGACAAGGCAATTTATTACAAGAAGATGTAGAAGAAATTACAGCCGACGTTTTTTTGGCAATTTGGCAACATAGCGATGGCTTGCGGGAAGATATAGCCATCAAACCATATTTGGCTCAAACTGCTCGTCACAAAACCATTAGTTTTTTGCGCAAAAATCGTTTAGAATGTTCATTTGACGACGATATCATTTGTTATTCTAAAACAGGTTTGCCTGATGAAGTAATTGTCAAAGAAGAACAACAACGTATTATTAACGAAGCGGTGGAAAAAATGGAACAAACCGAACGAGAAATTTTTGTACGGTTTTATTATCTGGGCGAACGAATCCAAACTATTGCTAAAATTTTAACCATCAATCCGTCAACCATTAAAACAAAGCTTCATCGCGCACGCAAAAAACTGCGGTCAGTATTTGAAGAAAGGGGTTATTCTTATGACGAAATCTAAAATTAGTCAGCTTTGCGATAATTTGGATAGTCAATATCTTATTGAAATCGAGGTTGATGAAACGATGATTGATCAAAAAACGATACAGCACATCGAACAAAGAGTTTTGACCGCTATTCGTCAGCCGCAACCAGAAACCATCAACAATAATGAAACAAAAAAGAGGAGCGAGAAAAAAATGAAGAAAAAATTTCCTAAAATCGCCGCCGCTGTAGCAGCGTTATGTTTGGTTAGTGCCACAGCGTTTGCCGCTGGCGGAGGCTTGAGCTATTTTACTGCAATTTTTGGTAACAGCGCTAATTTAATTGCTGACAATATTTGGTCGCCGGAAATTGAAACTGCCAATGAAACATACACACTAACATTAGAAAGTATGCTTTCCGATGGTTACAAAACGAATATGATCATCGGCTTAAAAAGTCAACATGGTGAAGAAATGGCTTATGACATGCCGTTTGACATTGATTTGTCAAACGACAGCGAAGCTATTAGCATTAGCTGCAACGAGTTTCCAGATATATCTTATGAAAATGGTTATCTTTATCGACTGCGTGTAGAAACTGCGAATAATATTGACGGTGAAACGTTAACTATCGCATTGAAAGAAAATTTGGGTGATTTGGCTTTAACAGTTACTGTTGACGGAGTAACTGCCGCCAAAGAAATCACTATTGATGCACCAATAACAGATAATTATACAATTGAAACTATTCAGCTCTCACCATTAGGATTATTGATTATTGGCAGCGAAGATGAACTTAAAGGAGCGTTGCCAGTCGTGAATATTGATTTACTAATGCAAGACGGCAGCAAAAAATGGCTGCTTGACCGAAGTTTGATTGTTGACCTTGATGATGGTTCAACCGTCACTGGTGGAGGCGGCGCTATTATAGCTGGAGAGCACGATGTTTTGGGCAAAGATATCCCTTTAGCAACAGAAGGCAACGTTTCTCGCAATCCCGACGGTCGCGTTGTTACCAACGCTTCTTTTGGCGAAATATTAGATTTGAATCAAATTAAAGCTATTGTTATCAATCAGCAGGAATATCCGCTAGTATAATAGAAATACTATAAGGATACGTCAGAGACGCTTTTAGCACCATAAAAAGTGGCGCCAAAAACGTTTTTTCAATAACAAACCAAGCCGCATTTATTGGAAGTATTTTCTTGCGTTGAGGTCGGCAGCGGATTTTCTTTAGCGAGTCGTTCATATAAAGCACGAATGGTTGTCATAGTGTGTTGTTCTGTTACAGTGGGCATGGAACGTGAAGAATACGCCATGTAAGTCGTTAACGTAACACCGAAATCAGCAAGAGCCACTGGTACAATCAATCCAGATTTCACATAAATATCGTCCAAAGCCATCAATTTGGGCAAAATTGCATAAGCAAAGCCTTGCGCAACAGCTTTTTTAATGCTTTCTCGGTCGGTAAAAGTATAATAATTATGGGATAACGGCTGATGTCTATCCTGCACTTCAAAAGAAATCATATTGGCGTAATCCTTAAAAAAAGCTTGCGTATATGGTTCCAAATCTTCCAAACATATTGTTTGACGGCGCAGAAGCGGATGCTGATGATGAAGAAAAACCATCATTTCGTCTTGATACAGCTCCTCAATGATGAAATTATTTTTACTGGCTTCCAATAAAGTCATTTCTTTTGTACTGGGTGAATAAGTACCGATGCCGATAGTAGCTTGCCCCTTGGCTAAAGTTTGAATGGTTTTGCTGGGGCGCTGCTCAGTGATATTTAAGTTAATATGTGGATAATCTTTTTTTAATGAAAACATCAATTCAAAAATCAGCGCATTACAAGCGACCGGCGCGGCAGCCAAATAAACGTCGCCAGCAATTTGATCTTTTCTATTGCCAAAAGATTTGACTTTTTCCACATTATTGACGATAATTTCAGCAATCTCTACAATTTTTTCACCTTGAGCAGTTAAGGAAACACCATGACTAGAACGATTAAAAATTTGACAGCCTATTTCTTCTTCAAAGTTTTGAATGGCTGTACTCAGCGACGGTTGAGTGATAAACAATTTTTTTGCTGCTTTGGACATGGATTTATAACGAGCGATTTCCACAATATACTGAAATTGTTCAAGACGCATAAGATAGCTCCTTTTTGTTTAGAATTAAAAGAAGGGCAGATATCTGCCGATAACAAAGAGATTCTGCTGTTAATTATAAGCAAAAATATCAAAATAAGCAAGAAATATGATTATATGTTTAACAAAGGAGACGATTATTGTGGAAAAAGAGTTATTTAAAGAGCTTTTGAAAACGCAAGATATTGTAGATCTGGAAACCATCTACTGGACCGTGCTGCGTGAAAAGATGAACGAAATGACAGCCAAAGAAGATGAAGCTCAACTAGAAGCATTACACCAACAACTCACGAAATCATTAACCGACGAACAAAATGCTCTGCTGGAAGATTTTCTAGCGCTGCAAGCGAAATTAAAAGACCAAGAAAGCTATCACAATTTCCGCTTAGGCATACGTTATGGAATAAAATATTTTATTGATATTTTATCTTAAAAATTTATATATCCTCAATTGCTGCACCAGTGTTTTAATGATTCATAAAACGCTCTGAATTAAAGGGGTGATGTTTTTTCGCATTTTCGCTCGTTGTTTTTTCATGGAAGTATCCCAAGTTTATGCGTTGTAAGACATTAAATTTGATTTTTAGCAAACCTATTTCTTTAACCCGCTGCTGTGTCAGCGGTTTTTTCTTTTTTACGCAAATTTTAGATATACTTTCACGTTTTTATCATATATATGAGCCATATGAGTGATAAGAAGGTGAAAGAATCATGATGATTCATTTATTGTTCGGTTTATTGACGATTTTAGTCGGCGCTGAATTATTTACCAACGCCATTGAATGGTTAGGTAGTCGTTTGAAATTATCGGAAGGAGTGGTAGGCAATCTGCTTTCAGCGGTAGGTACGGCATTGCCAGAATCCATTGTACCGATGGTAGCTTTTTTAAGCGGTAATGAAAGCGCCGCTCATATCGGCGTAGGTGCTATTTTGGGTGCACCATTTATGCTGGGCACATTAGCTATGTTTATCACGGGATTTTGCGGCTGCTTATTTGCTTGGCGTGGTCAAGGGCGACAAGTCCTAGCTGTTAATAGTGATTTAATTGCTAGAGATTTGCGTTTCTTTCTGGCGATGTTTTTTTTGGTGCTGATGGCTGCCTTTATGCCCTATCGTTACGGACAGCTGTTAATTGTCTTAATATTGATCGGCGGCTACTGTTTTTATGTTTTTTTGACAGTAAGAAGCGGCAGCTGTCTAAACGACGACCATTTAAAACCACTGTATTTGGGTTTTACCAATAGACCATCACTATTGTTAATTGTACTACAATTAGCTATTGGTTTAGGCGCTATTGTAGGCGGCGCCAATTTTTTTGTGGCGGGTATCGGGCAGATGGCGACTGTTTTTGGCGTCGCGCCCTTAGTTTTAGCGCTATTGATTGCGCCTATTGCGACTGAACTGCCGGAAAAATTTAACAGCGTGATTTGGATTTCTCAGAAAAAAGATAGTTTGGCGATGGGCAACATTACTGGCGCTATGATTTTTCAAAGTACGCTGATTCCTGCTTTTGGGATTTTGATGACAGAATGGCGTTTAGATTATCCATCGCTTCTTTCCAGTTGTTTTGTCATTTTGAGTATCATAATGCTTTATAGCCGTATTCGACGCCATCACGCTGTCAAAACAAAAGATTTAATGTTTTGCGGTTTGGGTTATGCCGGATTTTTGGCGATGATTTTGTGGTGCGTCTTATGATAGAGCATCGCTTGCTTTGGAACAAACGATATTTTGTTCCCCATCTGTATCGCGGACAGGTAAATACCGGTGCTGTTTTTGCGCCGGAAATTGTAGACGCTATTGCTAAAGAAGCTTTTAAGAATCATCAATGGCTCTACTGGAGCAGACGTATGATTTTGCCCAAAATGTTTGACGCAGGTCTTTGCACAGGTATGAGTGCATGGGTTTTATTGAAATTTGCTCAACAAGAAACCAACTATGAAGAAATTTATCAATCCGCAATTATGCAAGCGCGAATTTTATTGCCACAAGCATTTTCACAAATTATGGCTGATTGTGCTTTAATGCCGATTCGTTTGCTTATGCGTTTGAAATATCATTTTGACGTGATGGATTTCCGCCAATTTGCTTTGTTGATGATAATTCCCCAACTGTGCAATGTGCATCAGCTGGCACGCGCTCATACGCTGGTGCCTTATCGAATCATTTCTCAAGAACATATCCACCAAATTTTTGTTTATGACTGCAACTATCCTGATGAAGAAGATCGAAAAATTATACTGGACGAATTAAGCGGCACATGGCGCTATGATCATTTCAGCAGCAAGGATTGGTATTGGTCGATACTTCCTTTGGCGACGTTTTATTTTTGAAACGCTTAAAAATAAATAAAATTTCTTTTACAGGATTTTGAATTTTTATGGATAGTGAAAAATTTCCCGTGCGTTTCGCAAAGAGTTATAGTATAATAGTAAACGGAGAAATATGGAGCGACCATATGTTAATGGAGGGTGACTAAATTTGGATAATTTGACCCATGGTTTAACCGGCGCGGGGATTGGATTGTTGCTTTCTCAGGAAATTTTTGGCGTACTGGCAGAGCCTTCTTTAGTAATGACAGCTATAATAGCTAGTCAATTGCCTGATGTTGACGCTATCGTTGGAGCGCGTAATAAAACGCGTTATTTAAAACATCATCGTGGTTTCAGTCATTCTTTGCTGACAGCGCCAGTAACTTCGGCGTTGGTAGCTTTTGTGATGAGTGGTTTTTTTCAGACCAGCTTTTTATTATTAACAGCAACCGCTTTTTTATCTTTGGCGTTGCATATCGTGTTAGATGTTTTTAACGCTTATGGTACGAAGGCATTATGGCCTATTTCTAAGGAGCGCTACGCGTGGGATGTTTTGATGGTGGTCGATCCGGTCATTATCGGTTTATTTGCTGTAGGGATTTCTGTTTATTTGATGGGTTATAAGGAACCTCTGTATGCGCTTTATCCAGCGCTGATGGTTTATGTATTGAGTATGGTAAAACATCGCATGAAGGCTAAGCGTTTATTAGCTTGTGATTTGCAGTCCAACCGCGATTTGATCAATATTATGCCGCCGATGGTAGGCTGGCGCAAATGGAATTTTATCGTACAAAAAAACGATCAATATTATTTGGGCAAAATCAATATTGCTAAAAATCAAATTGATTTGCAAGAAATTCTAGATCAACCTAAATCAAGCAAAGAAGTAGAGCATACTAAAGCCGATCCTAAAGTGCAGGTATTTTTGGATTTCGCACGTTTTCCGTACTACAGCACTTATCAAAGTTTAGACGGCGATATGTACATCCGTTGGTCTGATTTACGCTACAAGTTACGTGAAAAAGAGCATTTTACACTTTGGAGCAAAATATGAATTGAAAAGCTATGCGTCTAATAAACGCATAGCTTTTTTCTTTGCGTACATATTAAATAATAATTATCTTTTAAGGAGATCAGCAAAAAATTATGCTAAATGGACTGATTCGTTTATTAGTAACAGCGTTGCTTTGTCTGTTGTTGATTTTAAGTTGCGGCAATATTATTGTGGAACAATTAGCGGGGGTAACTGACCGAGAAATACAACCAGCTTTAGCCATCGACTATCAGGAAAATCACTTTACCTTTCTGGGCGAAACTTATCCAATAAATGTCAATTTATTATCAAATCGCCTTTCGGAAGCAAAATATGCTATACAAAGTGCTGTTGATAAGGTACAATATATGGCGAGCCGCTTGTTGTCGGCATTTGACTGAATGATTTTGCGAAAAGGTAATTGGTGATAATATGGCAAAACAATGGAAGCATGCGAAAAAGCGTAAAAACGGCGTATTCCAAGTAGCTGGCATGCTAATGATAACAATGGCAGTTTCACGCGTTTTAGGGTACGCTCGCGATATGGTTATGACCGGTCAATTCGGTATGTCGGCAGATACCGACGCTTATAACGCAGCTTTTCAAATACCAGATTTTTTCTATTACATTTTGGTGGGCGGCGGTTTATCAGCCGCTTTTATTCCTATTTTTAATAATTATATTGCTAATAAACAGGAAAAAGATGGTTGGATTGTTGCCAGTACAGTATTGAATACAGTTTTACTATGCGGAGCAATTTTGATTGCGTTAGGTTTAATTTTCGCACCACAATTAGTCAATCTTTTAGTTGATTTTCCTGAAGAAGGCTATGAACTGACTGTATTGCTAACAAGAGTTATGTTTGCTCAATGTTTTTTGATGTGTTTAAGCGGAATTTCTCAGGGAATTCTCCATTCGTATAATCGTTTTGCTTCGCCGGCGTTAGGCTCAATGTTGTATAATTTAGCGATTATTGTTGTTGGCATTATTTTAGGGCGCTATGTCGGAATATTAGGGTTTACTATCGGCGTAGTTGTTGGCGCTTTTTTAAACTTCGCTGTGCAAATTCCCGATTTATGGCGCATAGGCTTTCGTTACCAGCCGGTGTTAGATTTTCATCATCCTGGCGTAATTCAATTTTTCAAACTATTGGGTCCGGTGCTGCTGGGATTATCTGTCACTCATTTGAATTTATTCGTTACCACTAATCTTGGTTCCCAATTAGGTGAAGGCATCATTACCAACTTGCATTTAGCACAACGGCTAATGCAAATGCCTGTGGGTATTTTTGCTATTGCTATCGCTGTGGCTGTTTTTCCAACGATGACATCTCACGCCGCTACAGGTGAAATGACATTATATCGCAAAGATTTATCCTTAGGGTTACGCACGATCATTTTCATTACCGTTCCTTCGGCAGTTGGTTTAATTGCTTTGAGGGTGCCTGTTGTGCGCGCCATGTATATGCAGGGATCCGTGACAATGACTAATATAGAAATCACTGCGACAGCGTTATTATTTTATTCATTAGGGTTAGTAGGCTACTCAGCACAACAGCTTTTGAATCGCGGTTTTTATGCTTTACAGGATACTCGTTCAACAGTAGTAATCAATATCATTTCATTGGTGGTCAATATTGTTCTAAGTTTTATTTTAGTGATACCATTAGGTTATATTGGCTTACCTGTAGCGTATTCGATCGCTGGTTTGGTCAGCATGTTGTTTTTGTTGATTTTTTTACGCCAAAAAGTTGGCTCTATTGATGGGCAAACAGTGGCGCTTTCGATGGTCAAAACGCTTATTGCTGCAATAGTAATGGGTTTAGCTGTCGGCGGTTTTGCCTATTGGAGTGAGCAGGCGTGGGATATGGCTAATAAATCGCTGCAAGTTTTGCAGGTAGTTGTTGGTATTGCATTGGGCGCAGGAGTTTATGGCTTACTGGCGTTAGTTTTAAAAATGGAAGAAATAGAAATGGTGCTGAAGGTTCTTCATAAGAAGCGCCGAAGAAATGCGCGATAAACATTTCAGTAAAAATGTAAGGAAGTGGTCGTTATGAAGTTTAATGAACTATTAGTTTGTTTGGGTGAACGATTGAGTGAAGAAGATATTTACAGTATTGAAGTGCGTAACATGTTGACGCATGAAACAGAAATGGATTATTTGCTTAGCCAAACAGAAGCGCTTGCTAAAGCGGAAGAATCGTGGAAAGCGCTGACCAAACCCGCTCGAGCCGATTGGGAGATCAGCGTTCATCTGGGGCGTTTAGAACAGAAAAGTAGCGGCAATGTGCGTTTTGTTGTTCATCAAAAATTATTTAGAGCTTATAAAAAAGTATTGGTAGCAGAAAGTTTCGCTCATCGTTTTCTCAAAGAACGAACTGCTTTTCATCAGATAGAGAACGATTTATCTCAAGAAGAAGCCGCTTCTCTTGCTCGCAAAGAATTTGGCGAGATATATGAATTGCAGCCTAAAACAGCTTATGGTATGTTTGCTGGTTTTACATATGAACCAAAGGAAATAATGGCATTTGCTTAATCATAAAAAAGCCAAAACGTTTTAAAAACGTTTCGGCTTTTTTGCTGCAACGGGAAAAACCAATTGCCTTATAGATTATTTCCCCAATTTTTATTGACATAGATCCTGTACAACGATATCTGATTATTTTTCATAAATATGAGGAAGCAAAACCACAAAAAGTTATTTCAACAAAAGTATGCAACACCAAAAGAAAACCCGCTGATAACAGCGGGTTAAAAAATACGCCCGATAGGAATCGAACCTACGCGCTTGGCTCCGGAGGCCAACGCTCTATCCACTGAGCTACGGGCGCTTAATATTAGAAAATCATACCACAATCTCGCGTTTCTGTAAAGCGTTTCCGAAAAAATAATCACGCCCTTTTCATAAAACCGTTGTCGGTCGTAGATGCACTCAGAATTTTCAGGACGCTGCAAAGACTGCTGAACTTCGCTGTACTGCCTATCGTTTTCCATCTACTGCAATTCATCAACAATTTGACCAATGAATAACTCTTTTAGTTTCTATATTTTTCAATGGTTTATTGGATATAAAGAAAAAGAAACGCCCATACGCTAAAAATAACGGTGCATATTAAAATAGCATAATAACCATTGCCAACAATAACGGCGCTGGTAAGTAAAGATATGGATACGGGAATTGATACAAATAATTTATGTTTTAACGGCATAGTATGGTTTGAAACCATTTCTTCTAAATATTTTTTGTACAATTTAGTAGATAAAAACCATTGATGAAATCGTGGAGAACCTTTGGAAAAGAAAAAATAAGCGATGATTAAAAACGGCGTTGTCGGTACTACAGGCAAGAAAGCACCAATCAAGCCCAAAAGAAAAAATAAATAGCCTAAAGCCAACAGGATACCATTTTTTAAACGATAGCGAGAATGATTAAATGTTTTGCGTAAGATAAACATCATGAAAACTCCTCTTTTCGTCAAAATAATTCTTTTGGCTATATCAATATGAGCCTGTAGTCTAACGTTCCAGCCTTTTTAACTGACTAGCTTTTATTAAATAAGCATATCATACTTGTACAAAGAAAAAAAGCGTTGATCAAGTAAAATTTTTTTACCACGAAAACTGTGCAGTATTGTTAAAAAAATCGCCGAAAAGAAACAAATATTTTTCACTTTTTCTGGTATTTTTGTTATGAATACGTTATAATATAATTAACCAGAGTAGATTTGCTTCATAACGAAAGGGGTTGAACAGTATGAACAAAAGAATAAGTGAAATTATGGATACTGATGTTTATACCGTAAACGAAAACGCAACAGTTGGTGAAGTGTTGCACGTCTTGGTAGAAAAAAAAGCCAGTGGTGTACCTATCATCAGTAATGACAAACGGGTAGTTGGTTTTATTAGCGACGGCGATATTATGAAATTCATTGCCAAGCAAGATCCCCGCATTATTGACATGACCAGTTTTATTACAGTATGGTATGATACCGAGTCTTTTGATAAGAAATTGGACGATTTGATGGACTTAAATGTAATGGAGCTAGCGACAACAAAAGTCATTTCCGTTGATGCCGATTTTGAAATTGATGAAGTCGCGAAAGTTTTGGGCAAAAAGAAAATCAAAAAAGTACCTGTTTTAGAAAATGGCATTTTGGTCGGCATCATTAGCCGTACGGATATTATTCGTTATATTGTCAGCTGTCATATTAAGGAAGACAATAAATAGTCTACTGACGCCAAAAAGCTGCTGTATCATAGAAAGTGATATAGCAGCTTTTCTTTTAAAGGATAGTGGCTCAAAAAGCAAAACGCGCAACGTTTTAAAGGTTATCAAGAAATCCAACAAAGGGAGGAAATTTTTTATGGAAAGCGGCAGCAATAAAGCAATCGTAACAGTAGTTGGTAAGGACAAAAAGGGCATTATCGCCAAAGTTTCCACTGCTTTGTCGGAGTGGGAAGCCAATATTTTAGACATTAGCCAAACGATTTTACAGGATTTTTTCACTATGATTATGGTGGTGGATTTGGCTGAATGTACATTAGAGTTTGTCACGCTTCGCGATGAATTAGGCGAGTTGGGACAAAAACTGGGCGTGGTCATTTCCTGTCAACATGAAGATATTTTTCAGTATATGCATCGCATTTAAGGAGGAAACATATGCCTATTTCAATCTCCAACGAAGAAATTTTAGAAACAATACAAATGGTCGAAACCGAAAATTTGGACATTCGCACCATTACCATGGGAATTTCCCTCAGAGATTGCTGTCATAGTGATTTGAAAGTCACTTGTAATAAGATCTATGATAAAATCACTAAAAAAGCGGAAAATCTAGTCAAAATTGGTGAAGAAGTATCTGCTAAATACGGTATTCCCATTATCAATAAACGTATTTCGGTGACGCCTATCGCTATGGTGGCAGAATCTTGTCAAGCAGATAGCTATGTTGACATTGCTAAAGCACTGGATCGTGCCGCTAAAACCACCGGTGTTAACTTTATTGGGGGTTTTTCTGCTTTGGTTCAAAAAGGTATGACAATTGGCGATGAAAAACTAATTCGTTCTATTCCTGAGAGTTTGGCCGAAACAGAATTTGTGTGTTCGTCAGTTAATGTCGGCAGTACAAAGACCGGTATCAATATGGACGCTGTGCGTCTGATGGGACAAATCATCAAAGATACCGCAGAGATTACCAAAGAGCAAGATGGTATAGGCTGTGCTAAATTAGTAGTTTTTTGCAACGTACCAGAAGATAATCCTTTTATGGCAGGGGCGTTTCATGGCGTTGGCGAACCGGAAGTCGTTCTGAATGTCGGCGTTAGCGGTCCCGGCGTTGTTTTAAGCGCCGTACGGAAAATTCCCAACGCGCCTTTTGATCAGTTAGCGGCGCAGATTAAACAAACGGCATTCAAAGTTACCAGAAGCGGCGAATTAGTCGGTCGCGAAGCAGCAAAACGCTTGGGAATTCCTTTTGGTATTGTTGATTTATCTCTAGCGCCGACGCCAGCTATTGGCGACAGCGTAGCTGATATTTTGGAAGCCATGGGTTTAGAAAAATGCGGTACACATGGCACAACAGCAGCACTAGCGCTATTAAACGACGCCGTTAAAAAAGGAGGCGCGATGGCATCTTCTCATGTGGGCGGTTTAAGCGGCGCTTTTATTCCTGTCAGCGAAGATGCCGGCATGATTCGTGCCGTTGAAGCAGGAGCACTGCATTTGGATAAATTGGAAGCCATGACTTGCGTCTGCTCTGTGGGTTTAGACATGATTGCTGTTCCCGGAAATACCAGCGCTCAAACTATAGCGGCTATTATTGCTGATGAAGCTGCTATTGGTATGATCAATAAAAAAACGACAGCAGTCAGGATTATCCCTGTGCCTAACAAAGGCGTTGGAGAAAGCGTTGTTTTTGGCGGACTTTTGGGCTATGCGCCGATTATGCCTGTAAATGATTTTAATAGCGATCAATTTATTGCTAGAGGCGGTCGCATTCCTGCACCGATTCATGCATTAAACAATTAAATAAATTTTTTACTCTTGTTAGAAAGAGCTAAGATATTGAATGATTAGCCAGCAATATCTTAAGCTCTTTTTGATTTTTGGACAGAAAAACTAGTTGATTTTTTATTGCTGCTCATTAACAACATTTCAATAAACCTTAAGGCATAAAAATTTTTTTAAATTTTCTTTAGCTCATTCAACTTCTAATAATGATTTCGATATCATATGGTTTTTATAATGCAGTATACTATTTTTCATCGCTAGAAATAACAACAAAACATGCGGAAAATTGACATTTTCTCATAAAAAAGTTTTTACATAGCGCAAAACTGTGTTATAATAAATAAGTACCTGTATCACGATAAAGCAGAAAAAATTTCGTGATCTATGAGCAGGAGGACGTTGCCAGTGAAAATCAAAAATGAAACAGAAGAAATAAAGCAACCTACGACTATTGATGAAACGTCGGCTTTTGCGGAAGCTATAGAGGAAATAACTAGAGTCATGGAAAAAACGCGAATTGCTGAATATGTTGATTATTTGCATCATCCGTGGCGGCTTTTATGGATGAATTTTTTGATCGGAATTGCTCGCGGCTTAGGCTCGACTTTAGGATTGGCAATTGTTCTGGGGATCGTGGTTTATTTTCTGCAAAAAGTGATCACTTTAAATCTGCCGTTATTCAGTGATTTTATCGCCAAAATCGTGCAGATGGTTTTGGATAATTTGCAGTATTTTAAAGGCTATGGTGGATAATTGCAAAAGGTGGGCAAGAGATGATATATTTTTATATGGTTATTTTAGTGACCATATTATCGGATCAAGGTATAAAATATTTGATACGCCAGCAAATGAATTTAGGAGAGAGTATTGGAATACTTGAGGGTATTTTTCATTTGACTTATGTAGAAAATCCCGGCGCAGCTTTTGGGCTTTTTGCGAATCAGACAGTTTTTTTTATTGTTTTCACCACGATTATTATTGGGATAATGGGTTATTTGGTTTACAAACAAAAAAACAAAAAATCTCTGACATCGCTTAGTATGGCGTTAGTTATTGGCGGCGCTTTGGGAAATCTTATCGATCGAATCCTCAAGCAAACGGTAACTGATATGTTTGATTTCCGCATTTGGCCTGTATTTAATGTGGCTGATATGGCTATTGTTATTGGTTTAATGTATCTGGCTTATCGCTTAATTTTTCGAGGAGAGGAGTTTTAAATGGAGCGTTTAACTTTTCTAATCGACCAAGATCACAGCAATGAGCGTTTAGATACTTTTTTGGCGGAAACGTTGACGGAAATTTCCCGATCTTATATCCAGAAATTGATTCATGCCGGCGATATTACAGTCAATCAAAAAAACGTCAAAGCAAATTATAAATTGAAAGAAAACGACCAAATTACGGCGGTTATTGCTGAAGCCGAACCTATTGATATTTTGCCAGAAGTAATGAATTTGAATATTATTTACGAAGACAGCGATGTTATTGTGGTGAACAAACCGCAAGGAATGGTAGTGCATCCAGCTCATGGTCATTATAGCGGCACACTGGTTAACGGTTTATTAGCTCATTGTCGCGATCTTTCCGGTATCAATGGCAAATTGCGTCCGGGCATTGTTCACCGTATTGACAAAGATACATCGGGACTGATCATGGCAGCAAAAAATGATTTTGCGCACCAGCATTTAGCTCAGCAGCTAAAAGAGCATACGGTTGAGCGAGCTTACTGGGCATTATGTCAAGGTGTGATCAGCGAACCGGGCGGAATCATTGACGCGCCTATTGGCAGAGCTGAAAATGAGCGCAAAAAAATGGCAGTAACCACAAAAAACCATAAGGAAGCGCGTACACGATATACTGTTAAAGCTCGTTATCATCATTACACTTTAATAGAATGTCGTTTGGAAACAGGCAGAACACATCAAATTAGAGTACATTTAGCGTATATTGGACATCCTTTAGTAGGAGACCCATTGTATGGCTATCGTAAAGGTAATTTGGATTTTCATGGTCAGGCGTTGCATGCTTATCTATTGGGCTTTATTCATCCACGAACTGGTAAAAAGTTGTCATTTCAAGTGCCGTTGCCTGAAGACTTCGAGAAAAATTTACAGCTATTGGAAAAGGAGGAACTATAAATGGCACAGGCGGAAGAAAAAAATGTTTTGCTGGATGAAGCCGCTATGGCCAGAACGCTAACAAGAATCGCTCATGAAATTATTGAGCGCAATAAAGGCATAGACAACATAATTTTGGTTGGTATCAAAAGTCGTGGCATTCCTTTAGCGTATCGTTTAGCACAAAAAATCAATGACATTGAGAATCAGGCGGTTTTGGTAGGAGAACTGGATATTACCGCTTATCGAGACGATTTGATTAAAGGAGAAGAAGCCGCCGTTGCTCAGTGTCGATTACCTTTCGATATTAGCGACAAAAAAATAATTTTGGTTGATGATGTGCTTTATACTGGTCGTACGATTCGCGCCGCTTTAGATGCGTTGATTGATCAAGGTCGCCCTACATGTATTCAATTAGCTGTATTGGTAGATAGAGGACATCGAGAATTGCCAATTAAAGCAGATTTTGTCGGAAAAAACATTCCGACATCAAAAAAAGAAGAAATATCCGTTTTTTTAAATGAAATTGATGGTTGCGATGAAGTAATTATTACAACAAATTTCAAATAAGCCATTTACAATAAATATATTTTATGGTATAAAGGATATATTGGCTCAATTAAATTAAAGTAGGAGGTTATTTTATTATGTTAAGCGATAGTATGCGTGTATTTATCACCGTTGCTGATAAAAAGAATTTTTCTAAAGCTGCAAAAGCATTAAGTCTGACACAGCCTGCCGTCAGCTTTCAGATTCAAACGTTAGAACAGTATTATCAAACGATGCTTTTTGACCGAGTTAACCGTCATGTCAAGCTAACTTCAGCTGGAGAATTGTTGCTGAAGTATGCAGTGCATATGAATAATCTGCAAGCCGAGCTGGAAAGAAATATGCAGCAACTCACCGGTCATGTTAAAGGTGAATTATTGATCGGTGCCAGCACTACCATTGGCGAATATGTTTTGCCTTATGTTGTAGGAAGTTTTAAAAAGGAATATCCTGATGTCAACGTTACCATTCAAATTATGAACACTGAGCTGATAGAAGGAATGGTTTCTAGCAAAAACTTCGATATTGGTATTGTTGAAGGTCCTGTTAAGAACGACAAGCTGCATATGCAAGAATTCTTGGACGATGAATTGATGCTGACTGTACCAGCCGATCATCCATGGGCAGAAAAACGTCATATCAAAATTGAGGAATTAGCAGATTATCCTTTCATTATCAGAGAGCCCGGCTCTGGCAGCCGCTTAGATTTTGAACAAGCGCTCATAGATGCAGAATATGATATTGAAAATCTTAACATCGTTATGGAATTGGGCAATACGACTTCTATTAAATCTGCTATCTTAAGCGGCTTAGGCGTTTCTGTTATTTCCAAATGGGCTATCAAAGATTTGGTTCGTCAGGGCAAAGTTGTTCCTATCGCCATTGAAGGACTGCGTATGAAACGCAAATTTAATATTATTTTGAACGACGAAAAATTCCAATCGGAAGCAGCCAGCAAATTTATTGATTTTCTTGATATCGATAATATCAATAGCATTTTGCATAAATAAATATAACTAAAAAGGAGTGAAAACATATGTTAAATGACAGCATACGAGTTTTTTTGACCGTTGTTGAAAAAAAGAGCTTTTCTAAAGCTGCCAAAGCGCTGTTTTTGACGCAGCCGGCGGTCAGTTTTCAAATTCAAATGCTTGAAGAATATTACGGAACGCGTCTTTTTGACCGGGTTAGCCGCAATATCATTTTAACGGAAGCCGGCCATTTATTGCTGAAATATGCCAATGAGATGAGCCGTCTACAAGCCGAATTAGAAAGAGAAATGCAAGATTTAACTGGCAGTATTAAAGGCAAGCTGAAAATTGGTGCTAGCACTACCATCGGCGAGTATATTGCACCGTATATTTTGGGTGCTTTCAAGCAAATGTATCCCGAAGTCGAGCTGAGTTTGGAAGTTTCCAATTCGGAAGATATTGAAGCCGCTATTCATGATACCGCTTTGGATATTGGCTTAGTAGAAGGTCCGCCAATCGGCAAAGATTTGGAGTCGTTGCCATTTTTGCAAGATCAGCTGGTATTAATTACGAGCAAAGATCATCCATGGAGCAATCTGGATAGTATTTCTGTTTTTGAATTGGACAAGTATCCATTCATTTCCAGAGAAAAAGGTTCAGGTACTCGTATGGAAATGGAACAACATCTAAAAAAAGCCGGTTTCTCTGCTAATAATCTCCATGTTATTATGGAATTGGGCAGTAATTCGGCAATCAAAGCAGCTGTTGAAAGCGGCTTGGGTGTTGCGATGATTTCCAGATGGGCTGTACAAGATAGCGTAAAAGCTGGCGAAATGGCACAAGTCAAGCTTAAAGAAGATGAATTCGAACGCTCCTTTAGAATTATTTACCACAAGAAAAAATTCAGAACACAAGCGAGTGAAGAGTTTTTACGCTTTTTAAAATCTGATGAAGTCGCTGAGATCTTAGAAAATAGATAAAGAGATTTTTATAAAGTTCCATTGGTAAAAAATTAGTCGATAGATAAAAAGTACTACTATAAAAAAATACCATTAAAACAGATAGTCAAAACTACATTCTGTTTTAGTGGTATTTTTTGCTTGCGTAGACAATTTTTGTAAAAACAGCCAATATGCAACAAATATTGATGTCTTTGGGTTGTCAATAAAAAATCCTTCAGCAATAATCTGAAGGATTTTTTATTTTCATAACGGTTATTATTTTGTTTGCGTCAATTTCGTGTAATTACTGCCGCTAAGGGGGGATAATTAGGACGATTATAAAATTCCGTAACCAATACCGTGTAAGATTGGTTATCAATTTCTCGCAGAAAAGCCAGCACATCGTTTCGTTCAGTAAAACCGCTATCTCCGCCATGATAAATACAAAGCGTCATTATCCCTTCATCGTTTAGTAATGTAAGACCAGCTTTTATGGCTGCAATTGTCGTTTCTGCTTTCGTTGCTAATTGATGATCGCCACCCGGCAGATAGCCCAAGTTAAACATAATGGCACTTACCGATCGTTCTTTAGCATATTGCGCCAAATGAATATGACTGTCTTCATAAAGTTGTACTTGTTCTAACAAATGCCGTTCTGATAATAATTTTCTGGTACTTTCAATGGCTTCCCGCTGAACATCAAAAGCTAATACTCGTCCTTTTTCACCCACCAACTGAGCCAAAAAAGCAGTATCATGACCACGCCCACAAGTTGCGTCTATACATAAACTTCCAGCGGATATTTGACTTGCTAATAAATGTTGAATATAAATAAGCGTATTTAATTTCTGCGCCACAGTTTTGCCTCCTCTTTGCCTGGGAAATATTTTCTGTTTGATACCCTGATAAATAATAATATTTTCTATGCTTTTAAGTCTTGCTTGCCTCAAGTAATAATTCTTCAATAATTGTTAGAAGCTGATCATCTTTACGGTCTTTGGGATAAATAAGTACAATTTTTATCGGCATGGGATAATCTTTAAGCGCTCGCATGCAAATAACCCCTTCTTTGATATAAGAACAATGTTTGCTGCAAAAGGAAGAAAAAATGCCCATCGCTTCAGGATCTTTAGCGATAAGATTAAACATCGCTTCTCGAACAGGCAATTTGATGATATTTTGTTGAGGAACATTAACATAAATCTCTGAATAAGGCAAAATCGTATACGTATCATAGGTTACCAATTTAAAAGCAGAAAATTGTTCTAACGAAATATTAAGTTGCTTGCTCAACGGATTAGCTGTATTCATAAAAATGAAACTATCAGCATCAGCAATAGGCAACATTTCCCAGCCCGATTGAGCGAATTTATTATTCGCACTGACGAGATCCGCCGGATGATAAAAATCGACTGCTAAAGATAATACGTAATTGTTTGCAACAGGAAAAGCAATTTTGGGCGACTCTCCGCGCAAAGATATTTTTAAAGCAGGATAGCGTTGTTTGGCTAGCAGCATCATATCCAATAAAATAGTACTGCAAATAATATCAGGGGCTGTAATTTTAATTTCGCCATGAATCTTATCCTCATTTTTTGAGAGGGTAAGCCACTGTTTTTGTGTGGCCAGCATTTGACGAGCTTCTGGTAATATTGTTTCACCTTCCGATGTTAGTGAAATTCCTTTTTTGCTGCGAAAAAACAACGGATAGCCCAATTCTTCCTCCAGTGTAGCGATAGCAGCGCTAAGGCTAGGCTGGCTGAGAAAAAGGATTTTGGCTGCTTCATTAAACGAACGACATTCACTGGTTTTAACGAAGTACTCAAGATGTTTAAACTGCATGCCCAATTCCTCCAGTTCAAAAATAATCGAATATGATTATGAATGATAATCCCATTATAATAACATCTGTTCTATTTGTAAATATCGTTATAGAAAAAACGCGTTACCGTATAACGTACTTTTAGGATTATACATAAATATTTCTTTATGATAAAATAAACTCATAGCAAATGATCTTTATAAATAATAAGCGCTATTATTTGTAATCCATTTCACCTAAAAAAAGTTGTAAAGGATGATTTTTATGAGTGCTACAATAAGCAATACAAAAATGAAATGGCTAATCAGCATTATTTTGCCGCTTTGCATACTGCTGGTTCCGCTTTCAGAACGATACACATGGGAATTGCGGATTTTTCTGATGATCACAATATTTGCCATTATGCTAGTTGCTTTCGATTTGGTGGATAGTTTAGTAGCTGCTATTGTCTTATTTATGGGTTATTCTGTTACAGGTATAGCGGAAGCCAGCGTGGTTTTTGCTTCTTGGTCCAATGACGTAGCATGGATGATTGTAGGTTCTTTAGTATTAGCAGCAACATTAGCCAATACAGGCATTATGAATCGTTTAGCGTATCAATTCATTTTAAAAATGGGCAGCAGCTATACTAAGATGCTGTGGGCGATTTATTTTTCATCATTACTCGTTTCTTTTTTAACATCCGTAACAGGTTTTCCTTTATTCGCTGTTATCGTCTATGGCATGTGTCGTGGTATGGGTTATAAAATTGGCACCAAAGAAGCCAATGGTATTGTATTTGCGGCAATGACAGGTGCCATAGCGCCTTTCGCTTGGATATACAATCCCATCAATGCAGGTGTGGGCGGCTCGGTACTCAATTTATTCGATGCTAGTTTGACGATCAGCTGGCTTTCTTATTTGAAAATAAGTATGCCATGGTTTGTTTTTGATCTCATTTGGATGGTTTTGATAACAAAAGTGTTTTTTAAGCCGAGTAATGACGCTATTAACGTTGATTATTTTCGCTCTGAATTGAATAGGTTAGGAAATGTTTCAATAGTAGAGAAAAAAGCTCTATGTTTGACAATAGTAGTCGTAATTTATTTGATAGCTTCTAGTTTTTTGGATTGGAAAACGGCTTATGGTTTTAGTATTTTGGCATGGGCTGTATTTTTGCCGGGTATCAACTTGGCTAATAGTGATACCTTAAAACAAGTCAATTTTAGCGTAGTTTTTTTCACGGTTGCTTGTATTTCTATCGGTAACGTTGGTAATGCCATAGGTGTAGGTACATTGCTAACAACAACCGTTAGCCCTGTGTTATCGGGTTTATCGCATGTTTCTTATTTATTTGGCATTTGGGTTATTTCAGCAATAGCAAATTTTCTTTTGACGCCTGTAGCAGTATCTACAGCACTGGGTGTGCCGTTAATGCAGATCGGCACTGATTTGGGCGTCAGTCCTATAGCAACTCTATTTACAATTATGATGAATACCTCCAATGTATTTTTGCCACATGAAAATACGTCGTATCTATTGTATTTCGCTATGGGATTATTTACAATGAAGGATTTTTTCAAATATAATGCCGCTCGCATGGGACTTCATTTAATCTTTATGATGATTGTTAT
>CATJSX010000106.1 GCA_949743265.1 uncultured Peptococcaceae bacterium | reverse complement strand
TGGATTGTTGGGGAAAAAATTAAATATTGCCATTACTGATGAGGAAGGTAACGTTTTGGAAACCTTTCCAGAGATTTTAAAGTGGAGTGTAGAAGAAGTTACAGAGGAAGAAAAGAAATATCCACTGAATGAGGAAGACGAGTATCGTTTAGTGCAGCAGCTTGGTTTTAAAGGTTCTATTGAAGGGCAAGACATCAATGAGGCCTATGATTTAATTGTAGATCAGAAAATACAGTATCAGCGTGAAACAGGCGGTACTTGTAAATTTGCTATCTTTACCACCAAAGTTTATAAAGATGGCACCGTACAAAAATATAAGTATCCCGGCGTAACATTTGACGGTTTTAGTCAAAGCGCTGATGGCAATAACAAAGCCATTACGAATAAATTAAATTGGCAGAGTTTAAACCGTGAACGCATTTCGTAAACATCTGTTGAGAAGGAGAAGAAATCATGGAAGAAATTGTTTTAAAAACGGGTAAAAAAATTGGGATTAGACAAAAGAACGGTCAATATCATTTTATCGAGAGTCGTTTAACGGCGGCTTGTTCGCCAAGAATGAAAAATGAGGAAGATATGGGTGTTAATTTTGGCGATATGCTGATTGCTACAGAGATTAGCGCCATTTGTTCCATTGAATCGATTGACGGCGAAAAAATAAGAATGCCCATGGATTTAAAAGATGTTTTTGAACTGATGAATCGGTTTACTTATGAGGAATGGACATTATTTAAAACAGCGTTAAATAGTGAGCAGAAGGAAGCCATTGAAGAAGCGGCAAAAAACTTGCAGGCCAGCATTGGTTCAGCAACCGAGTAAGGCTGGCCTATTGCAGCGGCGCTGGCATCAGTTATGAGGAATCTATGAAGATGACTGATATGGAAATGTTGGCGGCTTATATGGTAGTAGCGGAAATTGTGGAGGAAGAAAAGAGTAAATAGAAAAGGACGCTCCGTTTTTGGAGTGTCCTTTGGTGGTTAATCAGTCTTTTGTCTGCTCTACTGGATTCCATGTTACACATAGTTCATCTAGCGTGACGTTTAATGCAGTAGCTAATTGAATAGCGGTTGATACCTTGCAGTCGCCGCGTTTTTCGATGTCTTGAATGGTGCGACGAGGGACACCACTGATTTCTACTAGCTTAGGAACCGACAACCCTTTAGCCAATCTGATTTCTTTTAGATTCATAGCTAATCCTTTCTAGGCGTTGTAAGCCATTTGATGATGTTGACAATGGTCAGAATACCAAATAAAGCGTATTCAATTGGGTTATCATCATTGAATGTTAGATAACCTAAAAATGCCATGATGCAAATGTCGAATAAAATTGTTATTTTCATTTGCCGCAATGTCGGGTATAATAGAACAAGGGAGAGGCTTTTGTAAGCCTCTTACCCCGCCAACCTTAGCGCTTCTTAAAGTGCTTTGGTCGTTTCTTGGTTCTTAAGTTCTTCCTAATCGTTGTGAATCCAGCTAAGATTGAAACGATATGGGCTAGAATCTTAAGAACCTGTTCTATTTTATCCTCCATTGCCTCACCCCCTTTCTATATATTTATTTTAGCACGTTATTACGCGCTTGTCAATAGATTGATAACAAAAAATTAAAATTTTTCAAAAAAAATATTATCGAGCAATAAGTGAAAGGGTGACAGAATATGAAAAAATTATTTATTTCACAGCCCATGAATGGCCAAAACAGATATAGTTTATTTTGCGTATGGTTGGGAGAAGTCCAGAGGGTGCCGAATTGAATATGAGTATGCCGTTCAATACGGAATAAGCAGAATAGACTAAATAGGGGCTGTTAATAGGAAAGTAATGACTTTTCAAATTGGCATGATTATGTTAGAATAACGAAGGAGAGCATTGTGTCGCTGTTTTTATCAGTAGATAATAGCGGTGCAGGCGGTCTTGTGTCCCCTTAGGGGGTGATAGCGATGTTCACAGCCTATGAGATGTGCATGGTATTGTTTACTTTTGGAACAATGCAAATTGCTGCTTTTGGTTTAGTTGTCACGCTGGTCACTTTCTTTAGTCACAAGCGTAACAAGTAGCATTTTTTAGTCATAAAAAAGCTAGCCGCCAATTCCTGCAAGATTGTGACGGCTAGTACCGATAATTTTGCGGGGAGCAAAACCGCAGCTGATTGTAGTGAATCAGCCAATGCTCTCTTTTATATGATTATCCTATCATAATAAAAAATATACGTCAAGCACTTGTCAAAAATGGCAGGTGTTTTTTTGTTGGGAAAAAATTTGAAAAAAGATGTCACCACGAACAGGAAGACCAAAAGAAGAAAATTCTAAATTTATATGAGTAAGAAAGTAGGTGTTTGTTAATGGAAAATTTAATGTTAATAGAAAACGGATTGATTAAAGTCTACAAGACTGATAAAGGTGAATATGTTGTCGATGGTCGGGAATTATGGAAAGGGCTGGAGAGTAGACAAAAATTTACCGATTGGGTTACAGCTAGACTTGCAGAATGTGATGCAGTAGAGAATGAGGAGTTTTTCATAAATTTAGGAAAAACCTCTGAACAAGGTGGCAGACCTACAAAAGAATACATCATCAAACTAGATACAGCCAAAGAAATGGCAATGCTGGAACATAACGAAATCGGCAAACAATATCGCCGCTATATGATTAACATTGAAAAGAAATATCAAAATGGCGAAACGGCAAAAGTAGAATCGAATCAAGCGAAAGAAGAATTAGCCAAAGCAAAGCTAAAAAATGCTAATGCTAGAATAGCTAATATTTGCTTAAAGATTGCCGAGCAAGTTTCTGTTCCAGAATACAAGCAAATTATGTATTCTAAAGCCACAGAGGTGCTATTTGATGAAATGGTTTTGCCTTTGCCCGATTGTGAACGCAAGACGTATTCAGCGGAAGATATTGGTAAGGTGTTGGGGATTAGTGCTAATAAAGTTGGAAGATTGGCAAACGCTAACAATTTAAAAACCGCTGAATATGGCAAGATGGTCTGGGATAAATCACAATATAGCAACAAGCAAGTAGAAACATGGCGCTATTATGATAGCGTAATTTCTAAAATGAAAGAGTTTCTTATATAAACTTTATATTGATTGACGAAAAGCGTCCAATGATGGGCGCTTTTTTCATGCAAAATTTTAAGAAAGCGAGGTGAGATAATGGGTACTGTTATGGATTTAGCCATTGCTTTAACATTGAAAGATGCCCTGACCGGTCAAATAGGGCGTATCATTAACAGTTTTCGTCAGATGGAAGGCGTAACCGATGAAGTTAGGGCAAAGCTGGATAGTTTAAACAATATCGCTATCACTGGCGGTATTTTAGCTGGCGCTGGTGTTGCAGGACTAAAAACAACATTAGATATGCTCTCGGACGCTGTTGATGAAGCGGCTAATTTGGAAAGTAAAACCTTAACTACAACAATAAAAGCTTTTGGTCAAGGATTAGCGGAAGTAACCAAAGAAGAACGTCAATTGATGCAGCAAGTATTTGAAGATAAGTCGTTAGATGTTTCATTGGCAACACATTTTAATAGCAGCCAGATAGCTGAGAGTATGACTGCCTTAATTAAAGGTGGTATGGATATGGAACAAGTTGTCAACGGGGCGGCAGAAGCTAACGCTTATTTTGCGCAAATCAATGAAATTTTACCGCAAGCTGCTGCTAATGGTACCGCTAAGTTTGCTGCTGGATTTGGGTTGATCAATGAAGAAATCATGGAAGGTATGGATTTAGTAACGAAGTATTCTGATGCTACGATTGCTGATGCCTTGGCAATGCAGCAAAATATAGGGAACGCTGCTGCTGTGGCAGCTGCTGCATGGAAAGGCAAAGACAAACTAGAAATTGCTGAACAAACTATTCAATTAGTAGCAGCAACAAAATACATGGCGGGAGATGAAGCAGCCGCAGCTACTTATACAAAACGATTTATCGATGAGGCCTCTAAATTTAAAGAAGGAATGTCCAGCAAACAAATTAAGTTAATGGAACAAGCTGGTTGGTTAGATAGTCAAGGACATAGTATTTTTATTGATTATGATATGGGTATGGTCAAAGATGTTTATGAATTAGAAAGAATCCTTGAAGATGCTGCAGCTCGTTTAAGTAATGTGGAGTTTACTAATTTAGTGGATACCGTATTTGGCGAACAAGGTAAAAGAACAGCCATGGTTTTAGCACAAAAAGGTGATTTGGATTTAGCGACGATTAAAGAAAAAGCAGATAATCAGCTGGGCATTCAACAGCAAGTCGATATTCAAATGGATACGTTTAATGCGCAAAAAGGTATTTTTGAGGAAGCTAAAAACACGCTTAAAGCGACATTAGGCAAACCATTTTTAGATGTCGGCACTAATTTTTATCGCGGTTTAGTTAGCGTACTAACGAAAGCAGCGGATTTTTTCCGGAATCATCCAGAAGTGGTAAAATGGGCGGCAGCATTGGCCACAGTAGCCTCAAGCGCCTTGATTTTAATCGGCGTTTTAACCATGTTGACTGCTGGCATGAGCGCTTTAAAGTTAGTTTGGGGGATTGCCGGTAAAGCTATGCTGGCCTCATGGGGATCCGTTATGTCAGCCATCTTGCCCATTGTAGCTATAGTAGCGGTTTTAGGC
>CATJSX010000105.1 GCA_949743265.1 uncultured Peptococcaceae bacterium | reverse complement strand
TCCGCTCCACACAAATCTTTATAGAAAAAGTCTCAGCCTTAGAAAGACGAAAACGGATAAAGTTGATTCCCGTACCATTGCCACTATGATGATGTCTGACATGAACTTGAAGTCCTACTCAGATACATCATACCACAATGAGGAATTAAAGTCACTCACCCGTTATCGTTTTGATAAAGTAAAAGAACGGGCAAAGCTGAAATCTTCTGTTTCCAGGCTAGTAAACATTCTTTTCCCGGAACTGGAAAAGCTTGTTCCAACCCTTCATATGACTTCTGTTTATGCCCTGTTATCTGAATTTCCCGGTGCGTCACATATCGCTGCCTCTCATCTTACCAGGCTGTCAAACCTGCTTTCTGAAAGCTCAAAAGGTCATTACGGCAAGGTACCGCTCTCCGTTTCAGGGAAGCTGCCAAAAACTCTATCGGCTCTGTTATGCCTGCAAAGTCGCTGGAACTGAAGCATACCATCAAACTCATTCAAGAATTAACCATTGAGATTGATGAAATCGAAGCTGCCATCAAGCGAATCATGGATGAAGAAATCCAGTCCCCTATTCTCACCATTCCTGGTATCAGTTACCGCATGGGGGCTATGATCATCTCTGAGATTGGTGATTTCAGCCGTTTTGACTCTGCGGATAAGATTCTTGCCTATGCGGGAATGTCTCCCTCCACTTATCAATCCGGGCAACTGAATAACTGTCATTCCCATATGGAGAAACGAGGTTCCAGATACCTACGATACGCCCTTTACAACGCCACCAAATATGTCTGTCACTGGGACAAAACCTTTGGTGCGTATTTAGAAAAGAAACGCGCGGAAGGCAAGCATTACAATGTCGCATTATCCCATGCCGCCAAGAAACTTGTACGCCTGATCTTTGCAATGGAAAAATCAGGAAAGGCATACATACCAGCCGTTTAACTTTATTCTATAAATATCTTCTTTTAGGGTGCCAGAAATGACACTCTGTTTGTCATGCAGTTTTCAAAGTGCAAATGTGTCTGAAATGCATTTCTGCAATTCATTCAAAAAATTTTATTTTAGGTCTTGACTTTTAATAGTTAGTCTTTCCGATTTGGGAAAGAGCCTTGATATGCCTTAAATAATCATAGCATATCAAGGATTATGCTGGTTACAATTTTAAGTTATTGTTTATTGAGTTATTAAATAACTATTTAGCGGTTGTTCGTTGCAATATCAATATACTAGATAGTATCCAGTGTATCAATGAATTTCTCAAACTGCTTGCGTTTGATGAGAATGCGATTACCATTTTGCAGCTGCCAGCTGGCATAGAGATTTTCTTCTGCCAGTCTGCGCAGCTTATTTTCGCCAATACGAAAATATTTGGCTGCTTCTTCGATAATTAGTGCATACCTCTCCCAAATGGGAATGTCATTGGTATATGTCGTATTATTTTTCATTAGATAATGCCTCCTCACAATTAGCAATTCAATATAAAGTATCTATTTTCTTATTGCACAGCATAAAAAATCTGCTGTTCATAAACAAAATAAGTGTAACACAATGGATGGCGGCAGGCAGCCGCCCATAGGAATATCACCTCAGCTCATGCTGATGAGCTGCCGCACAATGCTGTGAAGCGTTCAATGCGGAAGTTTCTTTAACTTGATACAGTGTCATGGCTGATGGGCTGCCACACCCATCTTTTGACTTAATATTTGTCGCTCTACCACCAAAAAGAATGAAACAAACGGTATCGTGGCGCATTAATCAAACGGCTCGGCTGTATCAAAGAATGTTATCCATGTGCCTATGCAGTTGTCAAAGAACGATTACTATCTTACAATGCCATAACTCTTATATTTCTAAAAAGTTATGGCGTCCGACTGATTTATGGATTCAAAATCAGTCGGAAAATATCTTTAGCAACACAAGGGATAAGGATATTTCCCCACTGATTTCCAGTGGGTATTGCTAAACGCTTACAGGACCGCCGGAACAGGCTGGCAGAAATTCTGTCTAAAAAGCTATGTCTGTGTTCTATACAGCCTGTCCCGTTTCACCTGCGTCTTACTGATTAAGCCAAGATATACGGCTTAAATTTAGATAAACTGAGAATGAGCTTTGTTTCCATACGACTTTTTAATTCCATATCAATGCCGTAATGTTCATTGCCCTGCTCATCATAGAATACTTTGGATGCCAATACTGTAATATAAGGTTCATAATACTTACGCACTAGATTGACTGCCTCAATATCACCGGCAGCAGCCGCTTTAATGACCTCATAAGATGGCAAATCAGCTAATAAATCAAAATCTTGCTTATTCTGTTTCGTTTTCATTGTTTTTCATCTCCAATCTTTTTCTAAGTTCTGCACGAGAGCGAGTGCGTAAACGCTGCACTTGTCGTCGCGCAAGGTTTAATTTTTCGGCAATTACCCGATCCGACATACCAAGGCAGTAAGCAAGCAAAAGGATACTTCTATTGGTATCGGACGGCTTATTTAAAGCCTCTGCCAACAGATCATCATCAATGATAATATCATCTCCTTCTACAAAGTAATGATGATGATCGCATGGATAATCATCCCAAACAACTAATTTAGGTAGTTGGGCTTTAGGCAGATCTGTAAATACGGTAACCTTTTTAGCTTGCGCTTTGATTTCACTCCAATAATCGCGAAGTTCATTGTGCAATACAGTTTTCACAAACTAATCAAACCGATGCCTGATATGTTCGTGTTGCTCTAAAGATAAATTGTTCATAGGTCTCACCTCCTTTCAATACTGAAAAGAAAAGAGGTGTTTTGACCTTTCTATAAATACAATGGGTTAATAATAGCTAATTTGGACACTTTTTGATCATTTTGTTTGAAAATATTTTTTTGTTCCCCATACAATATTGAAAGAAGTATATTGATCTTTTTATAAACACAGTCGGCTAATAACAGCTAATTTGGATAGCTTTTAATTATTTTTGTAAAAAGCGAAAATCTTTTTGTATCCTTTTTCGCGAAAGTATAGTGTTTCTCTGATGACATTAAGTTGATTTGAATGATTTTTGCGAATGTTTATTTTGTCAGTTATTAGTTACTTATATTTCTCTCTGCTTCTTATCATTTAACGCATATACAAAAAGCCCAAAGATGCGATAACTCACATCTTTGGGCTGCTCTGCTTGTATTTTTTCTTTACAGCTCTATCAAACAACGTATCAAATATCTATTCTTTTACCTTATTTTCGGCAGATTCCCTGGAGTACATTAAAACGGATTAATATTAATACACCGAAACTCATCACAATAGTATCGGTTAAAGTTTGATTTATCAACTTCTAGCAGCAAGCAAACTTTCTTTTTTGCTAATTTATTTTTGATTAATAGCTCATCTACTGTATATAGAGGTACTTCATCACGTGACTTATATCGTCATTTTTATCTATCTTTAGCATAACAGACGGAATGATCAAATATAATTCGCAATATAATGTTCTTTAAGTAAAAGATTGTTATATTGAAAGCATCAAAAATGATTGCATAAAATCATTTTTTGTTGGATAAACCTGGCTGTATTTTTAAATTTTTGTGAATTTTTCGATACTATTAGGCACTTTAGGTTGATAAAATATTCCAAAACAAGCTAAATTAAGACTAATTATCCCAACCATAAGTGCTAGACTAGAAATTTTCATTAAAATTTGCTTCATCTTATCTTCTACTTTCATACTGTGTCCGGCTGTTATGCAAAATACCATAACCTCTAATAGTTTAGCAAAATTTAGCATCATGATGAGAAAAAACAATTATATAATATTGTTTGCTTTTTCTCTTAAAGAATTTTTTGTCATTCATCAGTTTGTTTTCGCTGTCTATTGGTACCGTGCCAAGCAATAAAAATAGTACACTTCATCACCCATTAAGTTGTTATTAACTTTTTTGAAGTAAGGAATAATAAAGCTATGCTATAATAAAAAAACATACATTACCAGTGTTTATCCGCATGATACCAATAAAGACACTATGTTTCCAAACGCATCTGCTATCACACTAAATTCTATAATCTCTCAACCGATAATTAAAGTGGTTATTGCTACTTCATAAGGATAGGCTACAATCTCCTATCTTCTATGAGAATAATCTTTTTTGGAATACAATTAATTATTCTATTTTAATATGAACGTTTTTTACTTTTAATATCAATCAACGAAGCATTCCCCTTTTTGCTCATTAAAATTATTCTACTATTATTTTTTGATTTTATCTATAGATTTGTCATAACTGGTGATGATAATGTCATAATTATTATCACCAGTTATGATTTTCATCTAAGCGTAATGTTTTGCTAAACAATAGTTTAAAGCCTACTTAATTAGTTCTTCGCTTCTCTGCTATTTAGTTTTTGTTGTATTTTTAAGTGTTACTTTAGTAATTTTTTTAAAATAATACTTTTTTATTTGTTAATATAACTTTAAAAACGAACTCGCGATTCTGAAATGACAAAAATAACTCACCATTATATTTATTAGCGATAGTTTTGACATTTTCTAAACCTATACCGTGCTGCATTTTATTCATTTTGGATGTACTAATCGTATTATTAACAATCTCAATATCTTTATCTGTTGAGTTAATCATTCGAATAACTATATAATTTCCTTTCTGCACCAACTTAATTGATATACATTTTTTCGCTTTATCTTGTATTGGTATAACAGCTTCTATAGCATTATCCAACCCGTTACCAATAATAACTGCTAAATCCAATCTATTAATCAAAATATCTTCTGAAACATTAATTTTTACCAATAACTTGATATCATGTTCTTTGGCCCATTTGATTTTTGCACCAATTACTGCATTAATAATAGGATCGCCCGTTTCTATTATTTTGGTCTCAACTAACTGCACATTTAATTTTTTAATATAATCTAAAGCCTGTTGGTTTTTGTTTTCTGTAATTAACCCAGAAATTCCAATTAGATAGTTTGTCATATCATGTGCTAGCTTTCTGACCTCGTCTTGACTATTTCGCATATCTTGGTAAAAATCTTCTTGTTTTTTTGATGACCATTTGAGAAGTCATAATCCGTATTTTCATAGTATTAATTTCAGCTTGTTTATCCAATAAATAAAACTGAATCACATTAGTAATAATTAAAAGTACCGTAATAGCCAATATACCATTAAAGCTGTCCACTTGATTTATCTGCAATGCATTGCTAAACAACTGATAGATAGTAATAATAGTATCTATTGGTAAAATAAACATTAATAGAAAAAGTTTTGTAGAACCTGTTGTTTGCTTTCTTCTCTTATAAACGGCTAATGCTACAGTTACAATTAAAGTTAGAAATTTTGATATGAATACACCCTTTGTATAAAAAATTAAGGTATTATTTTTGATTAGTTGCATATTGCCGTATATCAGCACAAGAATAGATCCGACCAACATTTCTACCATTGCATAAATAGTAGAAATGAATAAGGAAAGCAGAAACTTATATATAATTTTTCCTTTATATAAAATTTGTAATAAAACTACTAAAACAATACAATTCAATGTTTTCCACATACCACTAGCTACATAGATAGATGATAAATAAATTCCTAATCCTATTAAAACATACCAAAAGAAATGCATTATCTTATTATATTTTTTTTCGTCAAAAATAATATTAAAAAAATATCTAAGCATTACGATTTCCATAATTGTGCCTAAAGCATCAACTATTAATTTCATACGTTGAACCTCATTTTCAAATATATGTGCTTAGTAAATCAACTATATTTTTTCTTACTCATTTGCACTTTGAGATATTCATCCCCGACCTTTATGGTGGTAGTAATATAATTTTTCTCCACCTGATAGATATAATTTAAGTTGATTAAAAAACCTTGATGGCATCTGGCAAATCTCCATTTTTTTAATTTCTTTTCTTCTTCGCCGATTTTTCCATAAGTTTCAAATAAACCTTTATTCTTATCATATATTTGAATTTTTCTGCCCTTAGATTCAATGTAAACGATATCCGAAATATTCAAAATAGTAATCATGTCTTTATAATGAATCACATATTTTTGGCATTCTAATTCCTTCTCATGCAAACAACGCTCTAATTCTTCATAAAATAATATTTCATCGATAGGTTTAGTTATGTACTGAAAAGCATTTAAACGAAAGGCTTGAACAGCATAATCAGCATAATTGGAAATAAAAATAATAGCTACTGTATCATCAACTTCTCTGATTTTATTGCCGACATCAATACCTGTATGTTCATCTATCTGGATATCAAGAAAAACAACATCAAATTTTTTACCATTTTGGTAAGCGTCTAAAATTTCATTGCTAGTAATAAAAGAAATAATTTCAAAATCATTATTGCCATCTTTATAGTTTTTCAATAATTCTTTAATTGCAATTACCTGACTAACATTATCATCACATATTGCTATTTTCATTATACACATTCCACCCCTTTTGAGCGCATTATTATTTCAAGCAATATCTTTCTTACTAAAAATCTTTCGCCTCATTATTTAATAATATATCATCATTTTTTACGCAGCTAACTATCTAGTTGATTTTATAAATTTATTTATTAATCTAAGAAATCAGCACATACTTTTATATCATATAAATCAGTAGCTAGTGCAAACTTAGATATACCCATGCTCTTGTTGTTTTTTGATTTTGCTTTAATACACAAAATTACTCATTGAGGATACATTCTAATTCCTCCTAAAGTTCTTCTTTGGCATTGATAGTTACTCATTCATTCTGAATGCTTCAAAAAAATCTCTATCGTAAATTCACATACTACTTTATTATTAAATCTGCATAAAAAGACCATAATTTTTTCAATTTTTAACGCATTTAGTTAATTTCTTAAGTGTTTACTAACTAGAACGATACAGCAATTAAAACTTCTGCTTTTTAATTATATCCGAAATAGAAACTAGTTGAAATAAATTATTACTTAGAAATTACATCTATTACCATTAATGCTATGAAATATATTTTGAAGTTCTACATAAGTTTTTAAGCAATATTATGCATATATGCTGAAGCAACATAATAAGCCGGTAACAATAGTAGCTAGTAAACTACAATTGCTATAATCAAGAAAGGTGGAAATGTTATTATGCTGCAAAATTGCACACCATGATATAAAAAATTTTTTCAAGTTCATTATATATGCCTTATAATCTTTCGATGGAACATATTTGATCAAATTACAGATGAGATGAACGATACAGCGCTGTATAACGGTATCCTTAAATATTGATTTTACTCCTTTTTCTAATCAACTTATGCCATTCATACTGATAAACAATGTATCTTTAGCTTCTCTGGCCTTTATTTCATCAAATGTTTGCGTTTGCCTTCTGTTTCTCCAATCCATGGTAAATCACAAGCCCAGCTCTGCAAAGAATATAGCGTATCAGAATCTGCTCTCAGCAAATGGGTCAAACAATATTCCACCGTCCATACCGATTTATCGACTGTGGTTCAATGAGTAAAAAACGGACAAATATGACATTAAAATATCCAGTTATGACAAATATATAGACAAAGAAAGAGTAAAAATGATATAGTAAAATCAATTAAAAGGAAGAACAATAATTCATCAATTAATAGTAGATTATTTTAATCGTAAAATGATGGGAGAAATAGTGATGAATCATAAGGTGATTGACGAAAAGTATTATTTGTTGTATGGTAGCTGGATAGATAATGTAATATGTGTAAATGAGGTTTTAGATCAAGGAAAAATAGTTTATTGGAATGAAGGAGGATACATTATATCAGAAACGGTTGTTTCGGAAATGCAATATCTAAAAAACAAATGTAATTTAAAAAAAATGGAAAGAGGTGATGTAGGTGAATTGTTTGCACTGAGAAAGTTAAAAATAGCTGTCTATGGTATAGGTGCAGCGTTAAGTTATGCGAAAGTATTAAATGCCACTGGTTTTGAATGGTTGTTTATTAATGAAACAGAAATAAGAACAGGAGTTCTTGATGGGGTTGATGTCTTAATTATGCCAGGTGGCGGATTAGAATCAACAAAGGGACAATTATATCCATTAGGCGAAAAAGGTATTAATGAAATTCAACGTTTTGTTAGAGAAGGAGGCTTGTACTTAGCTTCTTGTTCAGGAGCATTTAGTGCGGGAATAGTAAATAAACGATATTATGAGCAGTATCCTATATCAAAGAATATGGAATTAATTAATGCTAAAATCTGGAATATAAACAAAGACCATGATGAATGGTCAGGGCAAATATCCTTGGGCATTGGTAGAATTAAAGTACAAAAAAGTATAAACCATCCAATTACATGGCAAATGCCAAATGAGTTTGAAGTAACCTATTATAATGGCCCAGTATTTTGTAAAGCAGAAGATTATTCTGTAGAGGGAGCTTCAAGAGCTACTGAGATTCTTGCGTGGAGTGGAATTGGTAAGTTATTCACACCATCTGAAAAATGGTATAATGCTAATCAAGCGGAAGATAATAGTTGTTTATATCAGGAAGCAATTAAATATAAATTAAGCGACTGTATGTATGGATATTTAGATCAAGGCAAGGTGGTTGTATTTGGTTCGCATCCAGAATTTGGAGATAATATTTTAATGGATAATATTTGTATATCTTCCAAAATGATAATAAATGTATTGTTTTGGCATGCTGCTACCTCGGCGAGAAGAATTTCGCATAATGAAAAAAAGCCAATGGTTTTTAAACGCTCTACAGTTAATTTTATTGACATTGAAAATATATTTCAAGATAAAATTAACGAGCTGGACTTTTATATAACTCTTGTTAAGTCAATAAATACAGAAAAAATGAAGTGGTTAAGTAATGATATCAATATCTTGCAATTTAATAAGAAAACAATAGATATCTGGAAAGAGACTATAATAGCTATAGATAAGATTGAAAAAGATATTTGTTATAAATTTAAAGAAATAAAATCCAATATTTCAGATAGTTGGTTGGATGAAAACATAAATGAGAATTTATATTTATATTTTATGTATGAACGAGAAAATGAATGGAATCAAGATTTTGGGTATCAGGGTTTTTTCAAATATATAGATATGGCTATGGAGTTTTTTGAATGCGCACTAGTAAATTTGGATTTTATTCCTCAAAAAGAAACTGTGCCATATAATGATTTTGAAAAAAATCCTTATTTATTAATAGCTGGTATATATACTTCTGCTTCGGGGTGTATATCAAACGCCAATATATTATTAGATATTTTTATGAAAAAAGCGGGAATTACAGAAAAAGAGAATAAACATGAAAAAACAATATAGTTTGTATATATCGAATTTATATGGAATGTTTAATGGGGCCAGAATGTTAGCGGTTACAATAAATTCAGCTTATCTCATGCTTTCGGGATTATCATTGGCTCAAATAGCAACTTTAAATATGTTTTTATCATTATCTGTGTTGATATTTGAAATACCAACAGGTTTTGTATCAGATATTTTTGGAAAGAAAAAATCGGTTTTATTATCTTGCATATTTTTTTCAACACATTATTTTTTATATCTATATGCCCCGAATATGATTTTATTGATCATAGCGCAGATTTTTATGGGGATAGGTTTATCCTTTAGTTCTGGTTCATTTGAAGGATGGATAACAGAAGTTATTACAGATGAGTTTGAAGTTAATTCAGAAGCATTTATTTATTATGGATTTTATAGAGCTGAAATATTAGCGTTCATTACGATACTTTCAGGAGTTGGAGGAGCTGTAATTGTTTATCTATTTAGTAATAAAGTAATTTATATTATTTCATCGTTGATAATGCTGGTTTTTCTGTATATTTTATATAAAATTCCTGAAAACAAATCAAAAATGATACGTCTAAAATTGAACGATCTCAAAGTAAAAATATTACTGCAAAAAATGATAAATATAAATTTTTTTTATTATTTATTGATGAATTGTTTTTTATCAGGCGTTTACTTCATATTATATTCTTATTGGCAACCTTTGTTCATAAGTATGAAATTCGATATAAATACTAACATTCTATTAGGAGGGACATTTTTTGTATATTCTTTTTTTAGATATTATACAAATAAAATACTAAAGAAGTATATACATAAAAAAGATAATTTGATGGCTGGTATTATTGCTTCTGTGATCAGTATCATTACAATATACATGATAATTCTTAATTTTAATTTATTAATTTTTGTAAATATATTTTTATTCGGAATAGTACATTCTTGTTTGGCGGTTATTGAGGTAGTTAGTGAAGCTCAATTTTTAAAAGATACAAATAGAGATGTAATATCTAGTGGGTTATCTATTATTAGCGCTGTTTCTAGGATAGTTTCAATAACAATTGCTTACGTTACAAGCAAAACAATAAACGAAAATAATCTTCTTATGCTTTTTGGTTTCAGTATGTGGTTTTATTTTGCGTTGCTGATTATATTCTGTTTATGGAATCATGTAAAGGAGGTGAAAAAGATTTAATTTTAGTTACTGTTTGATAACTTTAAACGTTTTATAATTTGGAAGGAGAATTTTGTATGCAAACAAACCAGTGTGAAAATGTAGAGCTAATTAAACCTACTAAAAGTTGGAAGAATCCAGATAATCATTTTTTAGTTGCATTAACTAGTCCGTGGTATAAAGTATTAGTTAAAATTCAAAATACTTTATGGAAGGCAACAACAGATTTTTATGCTGAAAAGGAAATTGATTGTATGCTATTTCCTATAACTACAGCTTCTGTATCAAGTCCGGTGGAACAAGCTGGTGATATTATTAAGCAAAGCAATTTTGATGAGTTCAAATATGATACGGTTTATGATGCTAGTCAAAGACGGTTAGGAAGTGACTCTAGTCCGGTAAAAATTAATATATTTGGCATTGACACTTATCTTTCGGATTCAATGCAATTTATGTTGGAGTATGGTTGTAGACTCAATCCTAAGGGGTGTTATTATATAATGCCCTCTTTTAGAGGAGAAGATCCAGATAAAAGACATTTATGTCAATTTTTTCATAGCGAGGTCGAGATTGCAGGCCGACTGGATGATATTATAAAGTTAGCTGAAGAATATATAAAATATTTATCAAAAGCGCTGCTAATGCATAATAAAGATGAGATCTTAAGCATTGCGGGTACTACAGAACATTTAGAAAAAATAGCAAACAGCAATACACGGTTTGCTAGAGTTACAGTGAACGAAGCTCTTGAAATTCTTAAGAGCGAAGAAAATTATGAGGAACTTATAGAAAACGATGATTTGGGTTTTATTACTATAAATTCAAAAGGTGAAAAAAAATTAATAGAAATATTTGATGGAATTGTATGGTTAACAAAATTTGCTCATTTATCAGTCCCTTTTTATCAAGCATATGATGAAACAGGGGAATTAGCTTTAAATGCAGATTTGCTATTTGGGATAGGCGAAACTTTAGGCGCTGGTGAAAGACATTTCAATTCAAAACAAATTTTGAAAGCTTTAAATAGCCACAATGTTCCTAGTCATGTATATGAATGGTATGCGAAATTGAAAGATATTTTCCCAATGCAAACATCTGGATTTGGCATGGGGATTGAGAGATTCATATTATGGGTATTACAACATGATGATATTAGAGATTGTCAGTTAGTGCCAAGAGTTAATGGTGTAAATATTATACCATAAAATTGATATATAGTATATAAAATTTGTAATTAGTTTCAGTTTTTTAACTATTTTACCAGAAGTAATATTATATTGTTTCTGGTAAAATAGTGTAGGTTGATGATATTGATATTGTATTTGTCAACCATAAGTTGGATTTCAAAAAGTAAATTTAAGTTTACCTTTTGAAGTTTAACGTTTAATGATTTGATAATTATTTATTATTTTATGAGGTGAAAAAATATGGCTATTGCTATTTTAAATCGATTGCCAAGCAAAATTACTCCTTATGATAAGTGGCTTGAAATGGTGGATGATGATATTATATTATTTACATCTTCAAATACTTATAGTGATTATATTGATAATGAGTTTTATAAAGAAGTGAGAGGATATGATAATTATGAATATAACTATCACATTGAAAAAGATATATTGAAACTTAATGAGAAATATAAATTTAGCTCTATTGTTATAATTTCTGAATGTGATATAATAAGAGCTGGGAAATTAAGAACAGTCTTAGGAATAGAGGGGCAGAATTTAACTTCTGCATATTGCTTTAGAGATAAAATTTTAATGAAGCAGTTAGCAAGGGAATGTGATGTTAACACACCAATTTTTGAGCGTTTATATAATAAAAAGCAGCTATTTACATTTTGCAGGGAAAATGGTTTCCCAGTAATTTTAAAACCGATTTTAGAATCAGGTTCAAAAGGACTTATTGTGATAGAAAATATGTCAAATTTAAATGCAGTAATAACTATGAATCGTGAGATATTTGATGGAACTTATGAAGTAGAAACATTTATCATAGGACAAGTGTATCATACGGACGGTATTGTGGCGAATTATAATATGATTTTTTGCGCAGCTTCAAAGTATCACTCAGATTGTTTGGCATTTAAAAATAATAAAGTTAACTCAAGTTATACATTGCCAAAAGAATCGCAACTTAGAGAAAAGCTAATACATGAGACAGAAAAGCTATTAAACAATATGCCCAAACCACGCAATTTGGTTTTTCATGCAGAATTTATAGTTGATAAGAAAGGTAAGATTTTTCTGTGTGAAATAGCAAGCAGAACAGCTGCAGGTAGAACAAATGATGTTATTAAACATAAATATCAGGTTGATTTAAATAAATATTTGGTTTTAGGGCAATGTGGTTTAGAGTTTGAAGTACAAAGATATGAAAGTGATTTTCTATTTGGAGATATTTTAATTCCACCTCAAAGAGGAATATTAAAAGAAATGAAATATCCTTATTCAAATAATGAGGCTCTTATTGATATAGACATGCATGGAATTATTGGAAAAGCATATTCATCAGCTAGCTTTAGCTGTGAAAATATTGCTTCTTGTATAGTATATGCCAGAAGTGAACAAGAAATGAAAAGGGTTCTTGATGACATTTCAGTGCAAGTTCAATCAAGTTTGATTTGGGAAGATATAGAATAGGTTGAAGGAAGTTTGAAAAATGTTCGCTAATAAATTAAAAAAAGGGGATTGTATTGGTATTTTTTCACCATCATCTCCGGCTACAGCCGATGCTCGGGATAGATTTCAAAGAGCACAAAAGTTTTTGAATGATAATGGATTTGGTTTGATTCAAGGTAAACTTACAGGCAAAAAAGATTATTATAGATCAGGTTCGATAGAGGAAAGAGTAAGCGAGTTGAACGATTTAATAGAAAACCCTGATGTTAAATGTATTATGTCAACTATTGGCGGATATAATTCAAACGCTTTAGTGCCTTATATTAATTATCATCAACTACTAGAAAGACCTAAGATTATTATTGGTTATTCTGATGTTACAGCAATATTATTAGCGATATTAGCTCAAACAGGATTGATAACATACTATGGACCTGCTTTTGTTGCTTCATTAGGGGAGTTTTCTCCTCTTGTTGATATGACTTTTGAATATTTTAAAGATATATTCGTTGATGAAAATGCAGAGCCATTTGAACTAAAGTGTCCTGATATCTGGACTGACGAGTTTATTCCTTGGGAGAAGCAGATGGTAGCTAAATCAGTGAGTAAAAATGCTATGGTTACAATAAAAGAAGGTGTCTCAGAAGGCAGAGTAATAGGTGGGAATTTAAATACAATTCAAGGAATATGGGGCAGCAAGTATATGCCCGAAATTAAAGTAGGGGATATTTTATTTATCGAAGACAGTATGAAAAATATTGCTGTGGTAGAAAGAAGCTTTGCTTTTTTAAAATTGAATGGTGTCTTTGATAGAATTAATGGGATTATTTTAGGTAAACATGAAGGCTTTAAAGATATGGGTTCTGGTCGAAAACCTTATGAAGTATTAATGGAAGTTATTGGAGAGTGCGACTATCCGATTTTAGCCGATTTTGACTGTTCGCATACGCATCCTATGCTTACAATGCCACTCGGTTGCCAAATAAAATTGGATGCCACCAATCAGAAAGTGACTTTGATGGAAAAATGGATCAATTAATTTGAAGAGTGTTTTTAACAAACTATTATATTACAAGAATGGTTATTAAGAAACTTAGAGAGTTTGGCAAACACGACAAACGCATGAACTCCAGTTGTTTACAAGACTGTATTTATTATCAAAATCGCGTCTATAAATATACATCTATATGAATTTTTATACTTATGTTATCGTGTAGTAATAAAGCGGCGCATGAAAATTGTAACGATATAACCGTTTTAATGGATATATTCCCAAAATATGGAGTTCATACAATTGTCTTGTTTGGCAAATGTTAGAAAGATAGATTCTGTTGAAAAGATACGAAAAGCAAAAGAAAAAGTATAGAAACACCTGAAATGCAAAGAGAAAAATTAAAAAAGTGACTGTGTTCGTATTTTGATGTTTTGAGTAAAGGCTATTGATAACTATGGTTGGAGAAAGTCCAGATAAAATAGTAAGATTTAGAACGATTATAATTATGAGATGGAGTAAGTTGACGGTGCCAAAGGTGATATGTATATTTTGGAAAACCTTTTTTATTATCATGTCAATAGTTTTTTCAAAAATATACATATGCGAAATTACACATGGAAATTGCTCCTTTTAAGTGAGAAAATTAAGCAGTAGTTACAATTTTAGTATACTTCCATAATGGAGTGATTTCTATAAAATATTAACGTAACAGAACCGCAGCGTATTTTAGGAGGATATTGAGATGATAAATTTAGAAAATAAAGTATTAATTAGAGCGGAAAAAAACGGAATCAATGTATATAGGAGAATGGATGATTCGTATACTTTTTATGAGGGATTAAATAAAGAGGACGTGTTAAATAAAACTATAGCCCAAGTTGAAGAATTTTTATTGGAAAATACTAATAGGATTAGCCAAAATATTAAATATCAATATCCATTTAAAGTAAATTGGCTAATTGATGAAAGGTGCAACCTTGATTGTATATATTGCTTTGCGGATGATAAAATGAAGTGCGGTTTTTGTAGACAAGATATATTAAATACAGCTAATCATATTACTTCATTAAATATCATGACTGTTGGGCTTTCAGGTGGTGAACCAACGTTAAATCCGTTTTTAAAAGAAGCGATTTTATCATTAAAAGATAAGTGTTTTATAAATTTAGATACGAATGGGGTTTCTGATAAAATTGGGGAAATAGTACAGATACTTAAAGAAGCACATGTGTTGGTAAGGATTACGATTGACAGTATTGATCCGAAAATATTAAGAATGATTAGACCATTTAAAAATAATGGGGTTAATAATATGTATCAACTGATAGAAAATAACATTAAGATTTTGAAAGAAAATGCGATAGAGGTTATGGTGCATACAGTAATTACGCAATTTAATAAGGATGATTTGGTTTCTATCGGCAATAAATTGATTGAATTAGGGATAACAACATGGCAGCTATATGGGGTGAATTATTCTCAGAAGTGCGCGAAAATTTATGATAGTATTAAAGTGGGAAGTAAAGAAATAAAAGAAATATATGATAAACTAAAAATGGAGTTTAATGATAAATTGAATATTTCTGTATATTACAACGAAGAGAACTTTAGCTCAAATGCAGTCTTGTTAATTGATAGTTCAGGAAAATTTTTTGTTGATTCCATTTTTAGTGGCATTACTTATATTGGGAGCAATGCAAGAAAACCAAGTGCTAAAGAAATTAGTAATGTCTTGAATACAAATTTACACTGTAAAGGGTATTTAGAATGAGTTGTTTTTTTGAGAGTATAAAAAATATAGAGTGAATAAGTTAATAATAAAGAAGTTGCTTAATATTATCCAAGTAAATTTAGTAAGGATTGAATTCTGCGATATGTAGTATTTAATCTCTTTTATGCTATTTAAAGATGGTTAATTAGTTATTGGATTAAAATGCTAGGTGTTATTTAATGGACCAAATAAACAGAACTACATATACTAGATAGAATTTTAAAATATTTTTTGATTATTACAAGTAATAGATGTAGTTTACTAGAAATGGTTTGTTTTAAACTTCTTCCGTTTTACCTATAATAAGGATATAGAAAATCTTTAAAATGGAAGTGGTTGCTGATGCAAAATTTAAAAGAAGTAAAAGAGGGACTTGATAATATTGATTTTGAAAAAGTAGGTCGGCGAATTCAATATATACGAAAATCAAGAAAAATCACTCAAGCAGATTTATCTGCTATTTGTGGTTGTACAAGTAATCATCTTAGCGCTATTGAAAATGGTGTGAATAAGCCATCTATTGAACTGATTATGAAAATTAGTGTTGTATTAGAAGAAAGTGTAGATTATTTTTTGATGGATGCTCCGCATGCTTATCCGACTTATTTGATTGACGCTCAGATTTCAGAAAAATTGAGTCGTTGCAATGTAAAAATGTTACAAACAATAAACGGTATTTTGGATTATTTATTAGAATATCAAGATTTTATAGATAAAAAAACAGAAAACCAGGTATTGTGTGGGTTTGTCAAATAAAGTGTGTAATTTTTTTATCGGCGAGTGGTAAATCTCGCTGACTTGATTTTGCGAAGAATAAGCAATAGACTGCAAAATCGTTTACAGATTTCTGCTAATATTTTTCGCGTTCAACATAAAACAAACACTCTTTTTGGTGAACGGTTTTGTCTTAGCTATGGCTAAAAGAAACCTTTCAAAATCAATAGCCTTTCTGTATTCAATTTATACTATTAAAAAGAATTGGCATATAATTATTATCTTCTCTTTCAGCGTTCCTGTTCAACTGCTTTTTTCTCTGAAATATGAAACATAACTTTTGACTTGACGCTTCGTAAAATCTAGCAGTTCCTTGAAGTCGAGACTGTCTACATAACAGATAGCATTTCTGCCATTATTATGTAGCAGGGCAATTATATCAGAACAGACAGCGAATACCCAATAAAATCTGTTGAACGATTTCATAGAGAGCGTTTCAAGTTTTGTGTAAACTCAAAAAACCGATATAAGATTTAGTGAATAAATTTCTAACGGGCAGAGCCGGACTTTCTGGTTCTGCCCTTGTCTGTATTATACAAGGATTTGTCGCCTTGTCAATCAGATAAAGCCAAAATATCTCTACTACAGATTCCTTTCGGAAAGTCGTTCCTCAAAATAAATCTCCAGCTGGGAATGGATTTCTCCCCAGTCTTGACGGTGTCCTGTCCATTTTTTTGTGATATCCATCGTTGCCAGATACAACATTTTCAAAAGGCTGTCATCTGACGGGAATACCGTTTTGGCTTTGGTTACCTTCCGTAACTGCCGATTAAATCCCTCAATGGCATTGGTTGTATAAATGAGCCGTCTGACAGCTTCAGGATATTTGAAATAGGTAGAAAGCGTCGTCCAGTTGTCATGCCATGATTTATAGATTTTAGGATATTTGGCATCCCATTTGTCTTTGAACAGTTCCAATTCGTTTAAGGCGGTTTCTTCAGTTGGTGCGGCGTATACGCGCTTTAAATCTGCCATCAGTTTCTTGATGTCCTTATAGGACACGAACTTTGTGGAATTACGGATCTGGTGGATTATGCACTGCTGTATCTCTGTCTGCGAGTAAACGGCGTCTTGTAGTGGTATAATAAAGTTGTAACAGGAGTGGCTAATAAGATATACTAAAAACAATCAGAAAAGAGGTACTTATTATGTCACAGAATTACACACCAGAATTTAAAAAGAAAATTGTCCATCTCCATGAAGAAGAAGGACGCACTTACAAAAGCATCATTGCAGAGTATGGCGTATCGAAAGCCAGCATCTCCAAGTGGTGCAGCGAATTCAGCAAAGAATGCCAAACAAAAGCCCTTACAAATCCAGAAACACCAAATGAAATGGAAGTTATGAAAGAAAATCTCCGGCTGCGCAAAGAACTGGAAGAAGCAAAAAAGGAGAATCTTTTTCTAAAAAAGCAGCGGCATTCTTTGCAAAGGAAATCGATTAGAGGCTTATCGATTTAATCTCGAGCTTCTCTCTTTCTTAATAGTTCTTTTGTCAGGTGTTGCATCTGAATTGCCGTCAGACTTGCAAAATGTTTTCTCTCTCAAATATTTGTTATGATCTTTTCGTTTTTTGCGGAGTTGTTGAGTGCTGTTTTTCAGTGTTTATACGCTACTCATGTTAACTGCATGACTTACGCATATTTAGCGTTCCAACGAATGATTTTTCATAGTTTTGTTAGGTTTTACATCGGTTTTGCTTTGCCTTCTTTTTGTCTCGGAAAGTTGGGCATAAAAATCATTTGCTTCGCCATCATCGTTTATTTCCAAAAACATCTCCAAGCTTAATTGCTCATGTTCTTTCTGTTGTACTTCTTCCTTTTGTAACTCTTTCTTTTGTGATTCTTTTGCCTCGTTTTCTTGTGCATTTATTGCTAACGGTTGGATCACTTCTTCATGGGTGAAGATATGCTGCAATTTCAAGTCTGCCATGATCTCATCAAAGACAGCGTTGATGGCGGCTCTTTCTTCGCCTCTTGGGTAGGCATAAAGCACTGTTGTGCTGCCGTCTTTGTTAAGTATTGTTCCTGTGGCACTCTCAGCGTGTCCGATGAGATAATCCGACAAGTAGGGGAGTTTATCTTGGATATAGCAGGCAAAGGCGCGGGCGGTCAGTTCAATATTGCTTTCCCAGTAGCCACCGTCTTTTTCGTAGTGCTTGCTCATTTGTTTGCTCTGGATGTAATAGTCGGTCGCAATGGTGTTTATCTCTGGTAGCGCGTGGTTTTGCGCTTGCTCGGTGATACTATGCAAAGTACGTTCATAGACCAACAACGTTTCTCTTTCTTCTTTGGGAATGACGCGTCCTGTAACAGCCTTTTTCAACTCGTTGATTTTATTAACTGTACCGATTTTACCGTTGAAAAAGGCTTGTTTCAGCGCATCATATTGCGCAAGGATCGCTTCACTTTGAGCACTATGTTGCGCAGAGGGAGAGTCTTGAGTATTTTGTTGATTTTGCACTTTTTGGAGAATAGCACTTGCTGCACGGTCAAAATAAAATTCGCTATTCTTTTTGGTGTTAGCATTGATGCGCTCATTGCGTACGATGGCTTGCTCTAGCGTTTCCGGTTTGTGGTATATGGTTTCAATGAGTTTTTGCATTAGTGGATACAGTCTTGGCTGTTCGGAGAGAAAGCCTTTTGCGCCCATGAAATTACCAAGATAGTCATCTAGTGCGTGCCACCATTCATGGGCAAGTGAGCCGGCTCCACGCATTTTGGTGAGGTTGATGACTTTGCGTAACGGTTCATAGTGTGCCAATGCTTTGCCGTTTCCTCTTGCGCCAAAGGCAATAGATAGGGTGTTTTGCAAAGCAATGTCTTTGTCGCTGATGTGTAAGGCATTAGCGAGATCTTTTAAGGCTTCAAAGCCCATATCCAGTGAGGCTTGTCGATCCTTTTGATTGAGCCAGTTTCCGAATTCACCGCCACGAAAGCCGAAAGTGTCAAGGTAATGCTCACCTATGATCGCTTGACCGTTACGAAAGTCTGGTCCATTACGGCAAATGTGGGCTAATTGGGTCGGGATGAAGCGCTCTTTTGTTTTTTTACGTTTTTGTGCAGCGATCGTCTGCGCTAAGCGGAGTGCGTCTTCTCGTGTGGGAATGTTATCAGCAATGATGCGATGACCTTTAGTGATATACCAAGTGTTGGGCTGCCACGCGTCGTTCTTTGACCAGGTATTTTTACCGTCGTTGTAGCGAAGGGCAAAACCCAGCGGTACTTTATCTTCTTTGGGCACGCAGAACTGCACTTTTTGCGCGGTTTGCGTATAAATGCGCTCAAAGTCTTGCGGCGAATGGATGTATAGCGCATTCATCAATTTATCGGTGATCGTGGTGTTGGCTCTGCCCGTTTCGGTCAGGCTATAGCGAGGTGCGCCTGACCAAGCCGGCTCGTGAAAATTTGCGAAACCATTTTGTATGGCAAAGCGTTCCATAGCTTGCAGCGCATCATCTATCGTTTGGATGCTCATCATGACTGATTCTATCTGGCGTACAGTCTCGACATATTCTCTTTGTCGGAAATGTTTCTTTTCCGGCGTATCATCGCTGCGATTGTATGACGGCGATGTGCTGATGCTATCACGCACCAGTTTGATATAATAAAGCGCAGCTAAAGGAATACCGTTTGCTAACATAGTTTGGTAATCTGGCTTTTTCCAGATATTATCCTTCTTGACATGCTTTTCGGTTTCACGCTCATTCATAATATCTAAATCGCTGGTATACAAACCGCGCTCACGCCATAAATCTTTTCTGGCACCGCCGATCTTCTCGCCAAAATCTTGGTGATATGGATCTGCTTGTTGTTGCGCTTGCTTTTGTTGTTTCTGCTTTTGTTGTTCCTGCTGTGTTTGCCGTGCTGGCTGTATTTGCTCTTGTGATTGTGCTTGTTCATCTATAGACATAGGGGAGACCTCCTTTTATCTTTTGAGTACTATTTATCTTTCTGGCGTCATTTTATCGCCATGTCTGTTTTGGGATTTCTTTGCCGTTGTCTTTGTAGATTTTTCTTTGTTTACGGAATACGCTGGTAGTTCTATTGCGTTTCTATTATACAATGTTTGTTTTCTAAGCTCGTGTACTTCATCTTTATCTGCATGGATATAACAACGCGTTTGGTAGCCATCGGTCTTGCTTGTTAAGCTTAAACTTTTATAGGGCAGCAGACTACAAAGTTGCTCGATATCCTTCTTGTCGGTAATGGCTAAAAATGTCTGGGCAATTTCCACAGTATAGTAGTTCTCATCGTGACTATAGCGTGTTAGTTGCATGGCTTTAGTGATGCGTTGGGCTTCGTGTGTCAGCAAGTTTTCATGCAGCGTAACGAGATGATCGGCAAAGTTACCATTGGGTAGCAACTGGCGATTTTGTTTTTCAACAGACAGGATATGCTGTAAGGCAAGGGGATCGTTGGGGAGGGCTTCTCTGTACAAGATCTCGCCGTGATCTTTGTCGAAATCGTTAATGCGTGCATTCGCTGGATATTCTCTTGTACCGTATTCGTAGCCAATACGAACAGTATCAGCAGCTATGGCTGTTGCTTTAACGTGCTGATAATAACTCTGGTAGTCCAGCTCATAAAGATCACCTATGAGCGTATCATTTTCACGATCAAGGACTTCGATGGTATAGGCTAAGATGCGATCATTGGGTAACTGTTCACCATAGTAAGTGAGAGTGTTGTAGGGATAGGTGTTTTTCAGAAAAACATCGCGTTCGGGTAAGCAGTGTGTGCCCAATGGGCGGCAGAGCCAGATGAATGTTTTTTGTCGGGAAACGTGCTTTCCAGCGCCGCAAATAACATTTGTTTGTCTATCTCCAGATCCGTTTGGTAGAATCCTGTGTTTTGTTGCATGATGCCTTGCAGGGCAGCGAGTATATCGACATTTTCAAATTTATATTGTGTACGCATAATTGATCGCTCCTTTTCAGATGAAAGTTGATTTGAATCAGATGAAAATCGATTTGAAACTGAAGGGAAATTTTCTATGTTCATTCAATTAATAAACGCTGTCGGTCGGCGAATTAGGGTAAAGCCATTTAATCCTGTTACGACCACATTATTTTGCGAAGATGCACAGTGGACGACCAGTAAATTGCCGTTATCATCTTTGCCGCAAATAATACCGACGTGTCCTAGATCGGGATAGAAGACGAGATCACCATGCTGAGCATCTTGCCAAGTGATGGCTGTACTATGGGCATATTGGCTGGCTGCACCGCCACCTTGTCCAACGTTTGTGCCAACGGCGTTAATAAATACCCAATCTACAAAGCCTGAGCAATCTAAGCCGAAAGGTCTGGTCGTGCCAGTAGTGCGACTGCCTGCTGCGGTTACTTTAGTTGGTGTTCCCCAGCGGTCATCCCAACCGATAATGTGAGATTTGCCGCCCCAGAAGTAATTGACTTTGCCGACAAGGGAAAAGGCGGTGGCGATCACTTCTTGCCGGTGTGGCGATAGATCAGTTGGCAGCTTTGCTAAAAGCGATCGCAAATCACTATTGGTGATAACAATCGTACCACCTGAAACATTACCGTAAGTGCCAACTAATTCGGAAAGCATTTGCGCATATTCCGGCTTCATGATCTCATCTAACGCTTGCTGTTGAGCAGTGGTGAAGTTGTAAAGATCGGGCATCTCAGCGTAATTTTTGCTGGTGATGGTAATGTGCAAAATCCTTTCTGTTCGGTCAGTATCGGCTTCATTTTCACTGGGATGATGAATGGTTTCCACTTTGTAGGTCACAGTATTCATGTCATTAAAAATATCTTTAAGCAGATCGATCCTAGTGGCATCGATGGTCAAAACATCCATGCTGTTTGTATCATTGCCACCAGCTGTACGCACAGCAAAGACCGCAATGATATCTGTCCAGTTGGTGATGAAACGTCCATCGCCATTGCTCCCGCCATCGTCGGGTATGCGATGATAGATGATACTATCCGCAATAACGGATGATTCTATTTCATCTAAATGCGCATTGAAATCTCTGTTGATCTCTGCCACTGCCATAGCGATAGAATGGTTATCACCATCTTGCCCAGAAAAAAAGATACCAAAGGGCGAGAACAGCAAGGCGGCAAAGGCAGCAAAAAAAGCCAGAACGAGAATGATCATCGTTCCGGCACTTGCCAGTGAGAAAAACAGCGATCGAATGGTTCTACCTGCTGCCTGAACTATACGGATAAAACGGCGTTCAGCAGCAAGAGAAAGCATGGAACCGCCATAGGATAGGTTGGCACTGATAACAGTGGCTGGTGTTTGACCAATAGGGATGGCTTTTGATCGCAGCCTTTTTTTGAGCAAATCGTGGGTAGCAGCGGCTCTTCGCTTTTGGTGGCTCTGTTCAGTAGTGAGCGTGTGGTTACTGATAAAATGCGCAGTCGAATCGTGCAAATGAGGTACACTGCGCAGGATTTTGTTTGGGGGTTTATTTCTATTTACAGTTTGCGTTTGCATTGTGCTATGCATATGTTTGGTCGTTGGGCTGTTCATATTGATTTGTTGTTTAGTAGCGTTTGTCTCTGCTGGCGAGCGTGGCAAAGTCGTATCTTGCTGACGTGCCGGTAGCGGTTGACGTACTGATCGGGATTGCCGTATTGTAGTTTGCCTTTTCTTTTGTTTGTCGTACAAATATCGAGCATTACGAGTACGCATGAATTGCGCTTGGGCAGCTGATGAACTATTCTGTCCGATTGTTGCAGTAAGGCGTTGCTCTTTGCATGAATGTTGATCGCATTCGTACTTATTTGGAGCGATCATCTTCTGTGCGATCGTTCGTCCATGCTGATAAAGCTTATCTACCGCTTCTTCGTTAGCTTCATCAAAAGCATTACGCTGTGACGTTTGACTATCGTCTGCATCATTTTCTTGACGCGATAATTGTCTAAGATAGTGATCACCTTGAGGGGATAGCCTATCTTTTTTGATTCGCAGGTCAGTTACTGCTTTTTTGCGCAAAAGAACGTTCGATCGATAACCTGTCTCGCTTGTTTTGCTAATTTCCTTTGCGTTACCGTCTGCATTATCCTTGCTGCTCGGATGAGCCTTGTTGTACTTTATTATGTCTGAGTGGGTTTGTTTGTTGTTGTATAAAATAGCACGGCTATTGCGCTTGATGGTGTATCGTTTTTTCGCTAGGGTATACTGACCATGCTTTCTTTGCATATCTGCCGCTGTTGCTGTCGTTATGACTTTTGTGCCGGATCTTGCATCGGTATGTTGCCTGAGTTTATCTTTTGTCGTTATGAGCTTGAGATCTTCTTTTTGCCGTGTCTTCACGTTTGATCCCTCCCGCCGATCAGGCTTTCGCCTGGTTTGGTAGTCATGAGGTCATAAAGTTCCGTATTGCGGGGAAAATCATTCTTAAAGGGGATCATGGCACTGCCTACTTTGATCAACCCTTGACCAGTACCGACGTTTGAGATATATTGCAGCTCTTCATCGCCGATACGCAAAAGCTCCGCTAAATCTATCCGGTCGGCTGGAGATTGGTTGAGCAGGATGAGAAATTCCGAGTTGGAAAGCATATTCCGTGCTGATGGTGATTTCAAACAGTCCGATATATTCTGCGTTACGCCTGTTGCTGCTGCGCCTTTTTTGCGGAAGCGTTTCCAACTTTCTTCTAAAAACCGACTGCTGTATGCGTTGGCGAAAAGCAAATAGATCTCATCGATCACTATCCAAGTGCGTTTGCCTTGTTGGTGGTTGGCGCTGACACGGTTCATGATGGCATCTAAAACGATAAGCATACCGACGGTTTTTAACTGGCTGCCTAACTCCAAGATGTCAAAGGCGATCAACCGATTGGACAAGTCAACGTTGGTTTGATGGGCAAAGATGTTGAGAGAGCCTTCGGTATAAATTTCCAACTCTAGGGCGATCTCATGAGCTAACGGTTCATTTTGTGCTAAGAGCTTGAGCCGAAAATCTTTAAGGGTCGGCATATCGTTTGTTTGGCTTGCAAAGTCATTATCGCTTGTTTTTCCGCTGAAGTAGTCTTCATAGACTTCACGCACACAACGATCGATGAGCGATTGTTCTTTGCCGCCTAATGTACGGTTGGTAATGATCTGCTCACATAAGGACATGATGAACTCCGACTTGCTGGCGATGCGTTCTTTTTGCGTGTCATTAGTAAATATGCTATCTCTATCATTTCTTTCTTCTTTCTCTTCACCATCACCATCTTCATCGTATTCATCATCTCCAGTCGATCTATCTGCCTTACCGATGTCCATGGCGTTGATATAATTTTTGCTGCGCACATCAACGTGGATGACTTCACCACCTAATGCATGGACCAAAGGGGAAAACTCATTTTCAGGATCGATGATCAAGACATCATCTTGGGTAGAAAGAATAAGAGAGGCGATCTCCTCTTTAGCAGCAAAAGATTTGCCACTGCCAGAAACACCAAGGATGAACCCGTTGGCGTTCAGTAACGTCCGACGATCACAGATGATCATGTTGTTGCTGGTTGCATTCAAGCCATAATAAATGCCACCGCTATGCTGGATCTCCTGACTGGCAAAAGGCATTAGTGCAGCAGTGGCAGCGGTGTTTAAGGTGCGTACCGTATCAATGGGACGGATACCGTAAGGCAAGGCGGTATTTAAGCCATCTTCCTGTTGAAAGGTGAGCGTTGCTAATTGACAGCCTCGCTTGGCAGCGGTGCTTTTGAGCGTTTCGGTGTCGTTATCCAGTTCTTCCATGCTATCGGCGAGATGCACAATCGTCAGAACAACATACATCATGCGCTGGTCACGGCTGGTCAGATCGGTCATGAATTCTTTCGTTTCTCTACGCATCTGCTCTTTGTCATAGGGAATGACTGCTGTAAAATTGTTGTTCTCATTCTGCCGCATTTGCCATCTTGTAATATCTGTTTCTACTGCCATGATCTTACGTTGGGCAATCTTCATAGCTTCATCGGTGGCTAAGGGCAAAATGTCAATGGAGAGAATGAGATTTTTATTCATCTCGGCAAGTTCGGCGATCATGCCGTCTTTGATGGTCGCACCGTAATCTTTGAGGAAAAGAACTCTGCCGTATTTATCATCGCCTAATTCAAAATGATCGGAATAAAACTTGATGGCATCGGGGCAGATCGTGTCCCGAAAATCATGCCCACGATGAGCGTATTCTTCCAAATCAAAACGAAAATGATCATCATCGTTTGAACGGAAGAAATCATGGAAGATACGCAATCGTTCTTGTATATCTAAACTCTGTACAATGGAACCCATTTGAGCAAAGTTAGCAGTCAGATCACTGCCGATACGGGCGAATGTGCGCCTGGCTTCCTCGATTGCTTTTCGCTCGCAGGAAACGGTGATATATTTTTCACGGATAATGTTGTTACCAGCCGCGGATTTATCCAAGAGCATTTTATTGTACTCGGCGCGGTATTTGTCTAAGCCATCTTTCTGCTCAGGCAACAGCATGGCTTTGAAGTTTTGCAGATTTTGCTTCTTGTTGATGATAGAAATTTTGGTATGTGTATTATCCGTAGGCAAAGCATTATAAATAGCGGCTAAACGGCTAAAGAGTTCGCTGCGCTCGTCATAATCTGTCACCTGATAATTGATGTCGCTAAATAGCCAAGTCTTACTGAATCGGTATTCTCTTTGCAGGAAGATACCATTTGATGCGACTTCCCAGATACCATCGTGGTAGATCTTCTTAATGGGAATAGAGGCTTGCACCGATCTAGGGATATGCAGGATGGTTTCTTGTTGAAATGCGTTAGACGCATTTTTTTTGCTTCGTTTGTTCATAAGCTTATCGCACTCCTTTGAATAAATCTGGTGAGTAAATTTGATCAAGAGGGGAGGGGGAGTTAATATTTTTATTCTTTTGCGCATTTGTTTTTGGCTTAATTTGTATATTCGCTTTTAACGTTCTGCCGTTTTGTCCGCTTTTGTTGATCTTTCATGCTAATGCGCCTAATGCGGCTGCTTTTGCGTAAGCTGCCATGGTGATATTGAGAAGCTTTCTTTATCCGCTCATCACCATTACCGCTATCGCTTCTGTTCCTTCCGAAAACAGCACGCTTCATCAGCTGCCACCTTTTTTGAATAGACTGCTTTTTCTTTTGCTGTGCCGATTCCGCTTGTGCTTCTTCTAAAAGCAGATAGCGATAGTTGACTGAATGATACAAGCGTCTATCGGCTAAAAGCACTTTTGTCTTAAAGATCGCCCAAAGCAATCGTTCAAAGGTCAAGCCATTGTATTGAAAAAAACCGGCGATAGCAACTGGTGTAGCACATAGAATGCACAGCCAGCTGGCAAGCTCTCTGCCTAACTTTTCATCGAAGAATAGATACACCATAACAGCGATCGCTATCGCAGATGCAGAACACAAAAACTGTCGCATAGACAGCCCGAAAAAGATCGCTTCTTTATAGTTGAGTATTTCTTTATTGACCACCACTTCTATTTCCATTTTCATTCACTCCGATCGTCAAAGATTTCTTAAAGGTTCATCTGGTTTACAGAAAAACAGCTGATCAATTTGTTTTGTCATCAACTGTTACAAGCGTGATGTTCATCACAAGTGTGGTGATCGTTTTCTACAATGCCATCATCTCTCGAATAACACTATCTGCACCTTTGATGAGAATAACGAGAATGAGCATATTGAATCCCGTCTCAGCAAAGTAGGACCAGACCATGCTTACCGCTGTTATTCCTTGAATGAGTTCCGGTGTGGCAGTAGAAGCAAAGGCATTGTAGATGATGCACGCTAAGATGATCACTGCACCTTGCAGACAAACGCCGAGATAACTTTTTACAAAGGCTTTGCCCGTTTGAGAAGTGGTCTCTCCGGCGAATGTTGCCAAAGGGATAGGAGCGAGGGCAGTATAAATGTAGAGCTTAAAAAATCTGCCATAGACGGTCAACACGATGACGAAAGCCATCACTGTAATAAAAAGTACCCCAATGGCGGCAATGAGAAAAAGCGGTATCGTCTCCACAAATCCGGCATCGATTACCGCTTCTTTGATCGCCTCTGGCAGTTTGGCGGATACGGCAATGGTATCGCCTAATCCACCGACAACAGTTTGCATAATACCAGCGCAGATAGTAAAGAGTACGCCCATGATCTCCATACCATAAGTCACGGCGACTTTTGCTGCTACAAAGCGGATAAAAAATCTCAGTGCCACTTCTGGTCGTTTTAATTCTTGAAAGTCTATAGCACTTTTGAAAATACTCATGGCAAAAAAGAGAATGAGCAGCCCATAGCCCACCGCTAACAAACCATTGTGAATATCTGTAGCCACCGCCCAAACAGCACCATCCTTAAACTCCTGCGGTGATAAGCTTAAAAGTCGCCACACTTCCGTTAATTTTTCATTCCAGATAGAGAGAGCCATTTCCATCAATTCTGTTGTCCATGTTTCTTCCATAGATTTTTTCACCTCCCGTTTGGATGACTATTTTTTCATTTCCTTTTGCTACATTTACTACATTACTGCGGTTCATTTTTCCCACTTTCTGTTGCTACATTACTGTGGTTCATTTTTTTCATCTCTTTATTCACGATCGCCTGGTCATCGTTGTTTTTGTTTTTTGCTCAAGGACACAGCTATTATCATCTTCCCATAACGTCAACTGTTGATCGCTTGTTGGTTTGTTGCTGTTAAGATGCAGCCACGATAGCATGACATCTTCACCAGTGTGCCAGTCCCTTAATGTTCCCCGTTTGCGTCGTTCTTCTATCACTTGGTCAAAGGCACGGATATAAGCTTGCTTGTACAATGGCCAACGTTTGAAATCGCGCAACATACCTTTCTCACCTTTCAACGGACAGCCGATGCAGCCAAGACGATCGAATCCTTCATCGTAAAGAGGACAGTAGTCAATAAGGTTGCAGTGAATAAATTCCCAGACATCCAGTAATGTCCAATGGTAGATAAGATTGATAACAGTTTTGCCCAACATATCATCCCTCTGAACAACTTGCCGTCCTTTACGGTTGTTGCTCTCCTCTGCCCGAATACCTAAGATTTTGATACGATCTTTACCACCGCTTTCTTTCAAGATGGTACAACAATATCTGGCTTTACGACTGGGTGGTATCCTGTTTTTGATGATGAGTTGCCACATGGTTTTATCTACCCCAGGATGCTCGATCTGCACATCGTCAAAAGTTCGGATAAACTTTATCAATTCCGGCGGATCAACTGTTGTGAAGGAATAATGGTAATCCGCTTTAACACCAGCGATCTTGGTCAGCCAATACACGCATAATGAATCCTTGCCGCCAGAAAACGCCACATAGTAGCCTTCATCCGGTTCATATTCTCGTAAAATATGAATGGCTTCAGCAACTTTATCTACCGTTCCATATAACGTTTGTTCTACTAACATATTGAACACCTGCCTTTTGTTTTGCTTTCCTTGTAGTGCTATATAAAATGGTGACAGCAAAGGCTGTCTCTTATTTTTCAGAATTCCTTCGGTAGCCCTATCTTTCGCTCATCCGTTTGAATGATTGGTAAGCGTTTATTTATCCAAAAGAAAAGCACTCAGGATCTCTCCTGAGTGCGCACATTGCTCATACTTATTTTATTATCATACTTATACCGTATTCATTTCCATCTTTAGCTCATTGGCAGGTCTTATTTTCAAGCTTGCTTTTGGGATCATCTTTGCTTCTCTTGCATTTAACAAGATCATATTTTCTGTGTGTGTAGAAAAAAGGAGGGGAAGCTCAACAAGAATATTTGTAGAAAATTGAAAGCGCAGGGATACATTTTACTGTTTCCCTGCACTTTTACTGATAATACCCAAGTCTTCTTCTTTTCGATCACATCAACTGCATGACCTCAACTTCAAATTTCTTTAACTCTTCCATTGATAAAGCCGGAAAACAGCGTGCAATTTTTTCAAGTGAATCTCCGTCTTTTATCATGATCTCCGCTGCTCTCCTTGCCTCTTGAAGAGCCGCATTATCTGCAATATCCTTAGCATATGCTTCTAAGATCTGATCATCATCAAACAATGTCATCAACATGCGGGCGACCTCCTGTTCTTTTTGTTCAAGATATTCTTTCAACACATTCCTGTCTTTGCAGATGCGGATCGTCTCTGTTATGGTTTCCTTGGTCTTTCCGTATTTCTTTCTTTGTTCATTATACACTTTGCAAAATATAATATACTGCCCAATAATGTTGCTTTCATCCGCTTGATAGAGTACTTTGACTGTAGCATCGATCGCTATCTTTTCGCCGTCAAAAAAATCTTTAGAAAGTGACAGCATATCCGGTGGGTTCTTTGGATTTTCTCCCGTGAAGAGAACATATAGCTCAGGTTTTGGCATCGTTACTTTTTTAGAACCATAGAGATTTTGCTTGGTGCGTTTGAAAAAATCATGGTAGGTTTGTATCAGATACATCAATGCACGGATAATGATGTTTGGTATCCACGTTGATTGGCTCTCGACCATAATGACTAATTTATCACCTACTGAAAAGCCAAGATCGTTATAATCGGCATCAACGAGAATATGTTTCAAGGTCACATCTTGCAGGTCATCTTCTGTGACATCGCTATCTTCTGGATGAAGCGTCTGATACAGGAGAAGCAGATATTTTTTATCCTGAAAGAGATCCGTGAATACGCTGTCTTTTATCTTTTGCTTTGGTGCATTCCCAGCCATTTGATAGCTTCCTTCTATTATACTTTTATTATACATTCAAACCCCCTCGCCTGCAATAAAATTTGCCGGACGAAGTTCTAAAATATCACCTCTGCAAAAAGAATGACGATAACAAAAAGCAGGTCGTCTCCAAAGAAGTAGGGATGATCTGCTTTTTGATTTGTTCGTTCTCCTATAAGATCATGTCCAATATCTCCTTAGCAAAAGCGATGATCAAGCCGCCGAGCATACATAAGATCCCTTGAGAACGCTGTTGGGTATCATGGCTTTGTACGCTCATGCCGAATTGCACTAAGCCGAAAAGTAGGATGAGCATCCCGATGGCTTTGATTGCTTGGAAGACAAAGTCTGAAAGATTATTGATTGCCGTTAGTGGATCACTGCCTGCTGCTAATGCTAAAGTGGCTGTACTTAAATACATGGCTAAGGTAACGAGCAGCTTGACCAGCCGTTTTCTATTCCGTAATAACTTGCTTAAGATGTGTTTGATCATTTTCTGATCCTCCTTATTTACTTTGATTTCTTATCTTACATTGATTTTTTGTTGTATAGTTTTCTTGGTGCCTGACCTGCATATTTGCACTGTTGTACTTATTGACTGCTATTCAAGTCATTTTGGTCGCTTCTGAGCGTTAAAACATCTTATATCCTGTTGTTCTAAAAATTTGGTTGTCATTTTTACCGAAGTTATTTTTTGCGAATGTCATTTCTTGATTTCCGTTTTTCATTTATTTTTCTTGCTTTTCATTTTTGCTTGGCTTTTTGACATTTTTCTTTTCTTCCTTTACGCCAATATCTCCAGTGTTTCTATATCATAACTATGTGATAAGTCATCATGTATCGTGATGCTTCCTTTAGCACCTTTTGCTAGATAAGGTTTACCGCCACCAAAAGGTGTATCTTTGTAGTTAGGATGTTGCTCCAAAGGATACTTCTTATCTTGCACTGGCAGCTCGCCACGAATGAAGAGTAAGGCTTCTTCGTTATTTAACAATCGCACTTCGTCCGGTGTCATCAATTCTCTGCCGATGGATTGTTTATTTTGACTGTAAGAACCACCGCGTCCTTTGCTTTGGCTGGTGGTTTTGGTGCTGATAGTGGCTTTGCCTAAGAGCTTGCTCACATATTCAAAGGTACTTTGTTCATTGCCGCCAAGATATAAGAAGCTATCATGAGGTAAGCTTCAGCTCATCCTCCGAAAAGGACTTGCATCCACTCCCTCCCAAACCGTACATACACCTCTCGGCGTATACGGCTTTCCGCCTACTATATTTGCGGTGTTAAGAATGAATTAAACTATGGCATTCAGGGCATACCACAAGCGTCTTTCTTCTCTTTTTGCGCATTAAGAGAATCCATTCGGCATCTCCCTTTAAATCTTTCAGTTTCTTTACTTGGTGTATTTCCAGATTTCTACAGTCTTTCTGGCATAATTCACAGGTGTGACGCTCAACTCTTTGTTTCAGGGTATTGGTTTTCGCATATTTAGAATACTGCGGAAGTTCGCTGACATTATCAAATTTAGTCGCATATTCTTTC
>CATJSX010000104.1 GCA_949743265.1 uncultured Peptococcaceae bacterium | reverse complement strand
TGTCTGAAAAAATATATACACTCAGACGGAAGAGCGGACTGTCACAAGAACAGCTTGCAGAAATAATTGGCGTTTCAAGGCAGGCAATATCAAAATGGGAAGGAGGCTTATCCGTTCCAGAAAGTGAAAAACTTATAGCAATCAGCGAATATTTCAATGTCACGCTGGACTATCTGTTAAAAGAGAATGCTGACTGTATTCAAAAAACAGAGCAGAAAATGGTAAATGAACAATCGTTCAAAAGTCACAAAGAGATGCTGTTGGGAATCATCACTTGTGTTGCGGGAATTATCGCTTTGGTTATATGGGGGCTCATTTCCATTTTGACTCCTCCAATATCAAGCCAAATCAGCGAGTCTTCTACAATATATATTGATGGAAATGGCATTTTTCTTGTTATCTGCATCATGGCTGTCATCTGTGGTGCCAGCCTTATCCTCAGGGGCAAAAAATGAAAGGAGACATTCGTATGAAGGGTCTCAGCACTCTTTTTAGTATTTTAGCAATTCTGTTGACCAACGTAATGTGTGGAGTCGTTGGCTTTAACTATGGTAAAATGGTGTGGGGCGTTGAAAATGCTGGGTATAGTGCTCCCGCTAGTACTGCGTTGCTTTTGAGCATCCCATATCTCATCGGTATCGTTGTTTGCGTGGTTTTGGCGTTTGTTTTTAGAAAGAAAAAACAAACATCAGTCGTGAAAAATAACGTATAGCATCAGGATAAATACAGGGTGATTGGCTTAATCCAGTCACTCTGTATTTTTTACACCTTATCTGGTGTTTTTACAAAAATTTGAAAAATTGGGTGTCAATAACGCCAATCTGAAAAGGTAGTGAATAACCATTTAAAAACTGAACTTTATTCTAACAATAAAGTTCCAATTTTGAACCTTTCTGAATAGCCCAAAATCTCATCTTTATCAAGCATAAGCTCAGAACTTACTCCTTCAAAAATAATTTTATCATCTCGATAGGTGAACTGAAAAAGAATATCAGGCTCTTTCTCAAACTCTACAGATATTATCCATTCGTTATAACTAAGAATTCGATTTAAATAAGAGTGTTTTATTTTTATTTCACTAACATCCTGTGCGGTGTAACCTTTATATTCAAGTTCGGCATAAGTGTACGTTTTAATGAATTTCTGCATTATAAAGACATTTAGGCTAAGCACCAAAACAATTACCACAAAAACACCCATACTTATAATCAATGCCCTTTTCTTCTTCACCATTATTTCACCTCCGCATCAAATTTCGATTTGTCGCACTGATTATATCATGATCAATTTTCAGTTTCAACCTGTGAGCTGTTAAATTGTCAGAGTTTCTGGCAAACAACGCGAAAGGTAAAAAGGGACACACCTATGAGTAAATATTTAACGGTTTTAGCCAATCTGATCAAAACAAAAAACCTGCTATCCGTTCAGGATAACAGGTCTTAAAAAACGTCTGCCAAACGCTGATATTAACGTTTGGAGAATTGCGGTGCGCGTCTTGCACCTTTTAAACCATATTTCTTTCTTTCTTTCATTCTCGGATCTCTAGTCAAAAATCCAGCTTTCTTTAGAGCAGGACGGTATTCAGGATCAGCTTTTAATAACGCTCTCGCGATTCCCAAACGTACTGCACCAGCTTGACCTGTACTACCGCCGCCATGTGCATTGATTAACACATCAAATCTGCTTTCTGTTTCAGTCAGCACTAAGGGCTGTTTTGCTATCATTACTAACGTTTTCTTACAAAAATATTCATCCAAGTCTCTGCCGTTAATGGTTACTTGTCCATTGCCCGGTACTAATCTTACTCTAGCAACAGAAGATTTACGGCGACCTGTACCATAAAATTGCACTACTTGAGCCACGATTTAACCCTCCTCCTTAACCAACTATTTCATATACTTCAGGTTTCTGAGCTTGATGAGGATGTTCAGAACCGTTATATACATTCAATTTTGTAAACATCTGTCTGCCCAAACGATTATGAGGCAACATACCTTTAACAGCTATTTCAACCGCTACATTTGCTTTTTTAGCCATCACTTCACGATAGCTGGTACTTTTCAATCCACCGGGATAACGACTGTGACGACGAAGTTGCTTCTGGTCTAATTTCTTACCCGTCAAAACAACATCTTTAGCATTAATAATAATTACATGATCACCACAATCAACATTAGGTGTAAATGTTGGTTTATGTTTGCCGCGCAATAATGCAGCAGCCTGTGTAGCAACGCGACCTAGCGTTTTGCCAGCAGCGTCAATTACATACCATTTTCTCTCAACCTCAGTGGGTTTCGCCATATAGGTACGCATTATATTCCCTCCTTAAAAAACATCCCATATACATTTTTTATATAGTCAAGATCCGGGGCTCTGGATCATTTCCTAACTAAACAAAAATTATGATACCTTTGCTATTTTATCTAAAATAAAACAATTTGTCAAGGATAATATACTGATTTAAGCACTAATCCTTGCGGCGGCGCTGTCTTTCCAGCCAATTTTCGATCTTTGCCATCTAAAGCAATTGAAATACCTTCCAGAGAACGTCGTTTTAAGGCTACATCAATTAACGTGCCCGTTATAATACGCACCATATGACGTAAAAAGCCGTTGCCATAAAAATGCAATGTCCACCAATCATCCTGACGTTCTACACGAATATAATATAAAGTACGTACAAAAGTCTTCACTGATGTACCCTTGGCACAAAAACTGCGAAAATCATGAGTTCCTTCTAACAGCTTGGCACCTCGTCGCAACAATTCTTCATCAAGCGTTTGCGCTACCCAATAATAATATCGCCGACCTATCGCCGTTGGTTGCTGGCCATTATAGATATGATACTGATAATATTTCCCTAGCGCACATTTACGCGCATGAAATTCCAAAGGCACTTCTTCTACTTTCGAAAAAACAATATCTTCTGGCAACCTATGATTTAGAACAGGCACAATCTTTTCCAAAGGAATATTACTTTTTGTATAAAAATTGATCACTTGTCCTAAAGCATGGACACCGCTGTCAGTGCGGCCAGCACTATAAACAGTTATTTTTTCATGAAAAGCCTGACTTAATAATTTCTCCAACGTTTCTTGAATTGATGGTGACCCTTGTTTACTTTGCCTCTGAAAACCACAATAATCTTTACCATCATATTGAATAATTGCTTTTATATTTCTCATGAACAATCTCCATTAAAATAATTTGGACACAAAAGCCCAAATCAACAATAGAACAGCCGCTATCAATGCTAGCCCATCACGATAAGTATAACGCAATACTTTCATACGGGTACGATTTTCTCCGCCATGATAACAGCGCGCCTCCATCGCCATTGCTAATTCATCTGCCCGCTTAAAAGCGCTTAAAAATAACGGTACTAACAACGGAATCAGTGCTTTTGCTCGTTCAATTAAATTACCACTTTCAAAATCAGCTCCTCTGGCTGATTGAGCTTTCATAATTTTATCTGTTTCTTCTATTAATGTTGGAATAAATCGCAATGCAATCGTCATCATCATTGCTAATTCATGCGCTGGTACTCCAATTTTTTTAAACGGTTTTAATAAATATTCTATCCCATCTGTTAGAGAAATTGGTGTTGTAGTTAATGTAAGTACTGAAGTAATACTGACTAATAAAATTAGTCGTGTTCCTAAAAAAACAGCTTGAATAAGTCCTTCTTGAGTAATCTTTAAAAATCCCCATTGCCAATAAACAATTTCTCCCGGTGTCATTATCATTTGCAGAACAACAGTCAATATAACAATAAAAACCATTGGTTTTAATCCTTTAAGAAAAAACTTCAATGGCACCTGCGAAACTAACACAATCACTATTGAAACAATAACAACGCTCAAATAACCCACAACGTTATTCACAATAAATAACGCAATCATATAAAGCATAATAACTAATATTTTGCTACGAGGATCCATTTTATGAATAAAAGAATCTCCATTGATGTATTGTCCAATAGTAATATCTTTAAGCATTTTTTTGCCCTCCTGTCTGCCAAACACGGAGAATCTCATTTTTAGCTTCTTCAATAGTAATAATGTCCGTCAAAACGTCCAAACCTCTCATACGTAATTGACGCATCAATTTGGTCACAGTCGGTACGCCGACTCCCAGCTGTTCCAATTCCTCATAGTGACCAAATACTTCTTTGGGCTTTCCCGATAAAACAATTTCACCCTTTTTCATCACCACCATATGGTCAGCGAATCTGGCAACATCATCCATGCTGTGAGAAACCAAGACAACTGTCAATTTTAACTCCTTTTGCAACATTTGAATCTGTGTTAATATCTCTTCTCGCCCTTTAGGGTCAAGTCCTGCTGTTGGTTCATCAAGAATTAAATATTTAGGTTTCATTGCCAAAACACCAGCAATCGCAACACGCCGTTTTTGACCGCCACTCAATTCAAATGGCGATATATTTTTCAATGTATTATAATCCAGCTGAACAATCTGCATAGCTTCTTTAACTCGCTTAACAATCTCTTTTTCATTAAGCCCTAAATTTTTAGGTCCAAAAGCAATATCTTTCGCCACTGTTTCTTCAAACAGCTGATGTTCTGGATATTGGAAAACAATACCAACCCGTAAACGAATTTCTTTCAAATGAACACCTTTTGTTTGATTGATATCGACACCATCCACCAACACCTGCCCCTTACTAGGCTTTAATAAGCCGTTTAAGTGTTGGATCAAAGTCGATTTTCCCGAACCAGTATGACCAATAATACCAATAAAATCCCCATCATTGATTGTCAAATTAATATTTTTTAGAGCGTGGCTTTCATTAGGGGTGTTTGGCTGATACGTATGATAAAGGTTTTTTAAGACTAAGGACATAATATATTCACCAGTTCCTCCACTGTTATAATGTTCAGAGGAATGCTTTCAATTTCTTTATGTAATAATGCGGCTAACTCCGCAATAGGCGGCACATCAAGACGCATCTCTTTGAGAATATCGACTTGCGCAAAAACTTCACGTGGCGTGCCTTCTAATATAATTTTGCCATTACCCATAACAATTACCCGATCAGCTAAAACTGCTTCATCCATAAAATGAGTAATGTTGATAATTGTCAATCCTTCTTCGCGATTCAGTTTTTGCATTGTAGCAATAACTTCCTGACGTCCTCGCGGATCCAACATAGCAGTTGGCTCATCAAAAACAATATATTGAGGTCGCATAGCAATCACTCCGGCAATCGCCACTCGTTGTTTCTGACCACCAGACAATAAATGAGGACCTTTATCCCTAAAATCAGTCATACCTACAGCAGCTAAAGCACTATCTACCCGTTCTCTAATAATTTCCGGCGCTAAACCTAAATTTTCTGGTCCAAAGGCAACATCTTCTTCGACGGTAGTTGCCACCAACTGATTATCTGGATTTTGAAATACCATGCCTACCATTTGTCTAATTGTCCATAAATCTGCTTCGTTTGCCGTATCGACGTCGTCAATCACAACTGTGCCTTCAGTTGGTAACAAAAGGGCATTCAAATGCTTCGCTAGGGTTGATTTTCCACAACCATTATGCCCTAACACGGCAATATGTTCACCTGAATGAATCTCTAACGTCAAATTATCAATAGCACGTATATTTTCATTTTGACCACTATTATAGATATGTGTCAAATTCTCTATTTTTATCATGGTGACTTCTCCAAAAAACAAATAGAAGCCAGACAAATAGCCTGACTTCTTTGTTGTTATACCAATTCAACGATTGCCATTGATGATCCGTCGCCACGACGAAAACCTGTTTTGACGACACGAGTATATCCACCTTGACGCTCCGCATATTTTGGAGCGATTTCATCAAACAATTTTTTAGCAACTGTTTCATCAGTCAAATAAGCCAAAGCTTGACGATATGCGCTTAAATCTCCTGCTTTGCCTAAAGTAATCATCTTCTCAACGATTCTTCTTACTTCTTTAGCTTTTGGTTCTGTAGTTTCAATAGCACCGTGTTGCAATACAGATGTTGTCATGTTTCTTAGCATTGCGCGGCGCTGAGCACTATTACGACCAAGCGATCTTCTTCGACTCATCCCAGTTCCTCCTTCACTGCAAGTTTCAAGATTATTCTTCCGTAGATCTTAAATTCAAACCGAGAGCTTCCATTTTTTGTTCGACTTCTTCAAGAGATTTTTTCCCTAAATTTCGGACTTTCATCATGTCATCCTCAGTTTTCTGGGTCAACTCATATACAGTATTGATCCCAGCTCGCTTCAAACAGTTGTAAGAGCGAACAGAAAGATCTAATTCTTCGATAGTCATATCAAGAATCTTATCTTTTTCTTCTTCCTCTTTTTCAACCATAATCGGCACATGATCCATACCGTCTGTTAAGCCTACAAATAATTTTAAGTGGTCACTCAAAATTCTCGCTGATAAACTAATCGCATCATCTGGTTTAATGCTGCCGTCGCTCCACAATTCAATCGTTAATTTATCATAATCTGTCTTTTGCCCGACACGAGTATCTTCCAAATAAAAATTGACTTTATGGATCGGCGTGTAAATAGCGTCAATAGGAATTGTTCCTATTGGCTGCTCTTCACGTTTATTTTTATCTGCTGACACATATCCTCTGCCTCGTTCAACAATCATCTCAATATAAAGACGACTATTTTCATCCAAAGTTGCGATATGCAAATCCCCATTCAAAATTTCAATCGTTTCTGGCGCAATAATATCAGCAGCTGTGACTTCTCCTGCTTCTGTAACATCAATAATCATGGTTTGCGGTTCATCAGTTTCCGATTTTAATGCCAAAGATTTAATGTTTAAGATAATATCTGCCACATCTTCGACAACTCCCGGAACGGTTGAAAACTCATGAAGTACGCCATCTATTTTGATTGATGTCACCGCAGTCCCCGGTAATGAAGATAATAAAATACGTCTAAGGGAATTGCCAAGTGTTGTCCCATATCCCTTTTCTAATGGTTCAACAACGAATTTACCATATGTGTTATCATCACCAAAGGCGACGCATTCAATTCTGGGTTTTTCAATTTCTATCATCTATACCCCTCCTACTATACCCGGTATAACCCTCGAAGCACATAATCATTTATTATTTGGAGTACAATTCAACGATCATTTGTTCATCAACAGGTATGTCAATTTCTTCTTTAGTAGGCAAGTTTACTACTTTAGCCGATAAATCATTTATATCAAGTTCCAACCATGCTGGAGGCGTTTTTGTACCCAGATTATCAACGATTGTTTTGATCAACGCTGAATCTTTGCTACCTTCTTTTAATTGAATAACATCGCCGACTTTTAATTGGATCGATGGAATATTTGCCTTTTTACCATTTAAAGTGAAGTGGTTATGACGAACGAATTGTCTTGCTTGTGCTCTGGAATCAGCGAAACCCAATCGATAAACAACATTATCGAAACGTGTTTCTAAGATAATCAATAAGTTTTCACCAGCAACACCTTTTTTACGTTCTGCTTCATCAAAATAGCCTCTGAACTGTCCTTCCAAGACACCGTAAATACGACGTGCTTTTTGTTTTTCTCTCAACTGCAAACCATAGTCGCTTTGTTTGCTTCTACGTTGACCATGCTGACCTGGTGCATAGTTTCTTTTATCAATAGCGCATTTATTTGAATAACAACGATCGCCTTTTAAGAAAAGTTTTACCCCTTCTCGACGACACAAACGACAAACAGGACCTGTATATCTAGCCATTATCTTTTGACACCTCCTATACTCTTCTACGTTTTGGCGGACGACAACCATTGTGAGGAATAGGAGTAACGTCCTTAATCATACTAACTTCTAAACCTGCTGCCTGCAAAGAACGAATAGCTGCTTCTCTGCCTGCACCGGGACCTTTTACATAACATTCCACTTCTCTCAGACCATGCTCCATGGCAGCTTTAGCAGCTGTATCGGCAGCAATTTGTGCAGCGAATGGCGTACTTTTTCTGGAACCTTTAAAACCCATACCGCCAGCACTTGCCCAAGACAAAGCATTTCCATTGACATCAGTGATCGTAACAATAGTGTTGTTAAATGTCGATTTGATATGGGCAATCCCTCTATCAATATTTTTACGTTCTCTACGCTTTACACGAGCAGTAGTTTTTGGTCTAGCCATTTAACCTCATCACCCCTTATTTCTTGCGTTTAGCGCCAACTGTTTTTATTTTTCCTTTACGAGTTCTAGCATTAGTTTTTGTTCTCTGACCGCGCACTGGCAACCCTCTACGATGTCTAACGCCACGATAGCAGCCAATTTCAGTCAAACGTTTAATATTAAGAGAAACTTCGCGACGAAGATCTCCTTCAACTTTCAATTTAGCAACTTGTTCTCTCAGTTTTGCAATTTCTTCTTCAGTCAAATCACGAACGCGAGTATCTGGATTGATTCCAGTTTCGGCAATGATTTTTTCTGCAGTTGTTTTGCCGATACCATAGATATAGGTTAAGCCGATTACTACACGCTTTTCTCTTGGTAAGTCAATACCTGCAATTCTTGCCATCCATTGCACCTCCTACGGAAGTTTATTTTAAATTAACCTTGTTTTTGTTTATGCTTGGGATTTTCACAAATCACCATAACATTGCCTTTACGATGTATGATTTTGCATTTCTCGCATATAGGCTTTACAGACGCTCTAACTTTCATATTCATATCCTCCTTAATGGAAGTACTATTTGAATCTATATGTTATGCGCCCCCGTGTCAAATCATAAGGAGAAAGTTCCACTGTAACTTTATCTCCGGGCAAAATTTTAATGAAATTCATTCTAATTTTACCAGACACGTGAGCCAGAATCTTATGTCCATTTTCAAGTTCTACTTGAAACATCGCATTTGGCAGTGATTCAATAACAACTCCTTCAACCTCAATGACATCTTTAGACATGAGCTTTCCTCCTTTATTTTGGGCTAATCAAAAACGCGTCCAATGTTGCTCTTACTGTTGCATCATCTTCACACAACACAACATCTTTGGTACACCAAAGATGAGATATATTTTTTCGTTTCGGTTTTGACAATGTTTTTTGTCGGCCATCTGCCACCCAAACTATATCATCTTCCCAAGCAACTATCAGATAAAATTTTCCTTTATCACGACCCGCTATTGATCTGACAATTTGACCTTTTTTTAATTGATGGCTCTGCATCGCTATCACCTTAAATTTCCGTTAAAATCAAAGGACCCTCTTCTGTTACAACAACACTGTGTTCAAAATGAGCGGATAATGCAGCATCTTTGGTAACAGTCGTCCATTTATCTTCAAGAACTGTCACTTCAAAGGTTCCCATATTAACCATCGGTTCTATGGCCAAACAAATGCCCGCTTTTAAACGAGGACCATGTCCTGGTCTTCCAAAGTTTGGTATTTGCGGCTCTTCATGCATTGCACGACCTATGCCATGTCCGCAAAATCTTCTCACTACCGAAAATTGATTACTCTCTACATAACTCTGAATAGCATATGATATATCAGACAAACGATTGCCAATAACGGCTTGCTCTATCCCCTTATATAAGCTTTCTTCAGTAACTTTTAAAAGTGTTTGAGCTTGCTCAGATATATCACCAACAGGATGCGTCATAGCCGCATCCCCGTGATAGCCGTTAATGACAGCGCCAATATCCACACTGATAATATCGCCATCTTCCAAAATTTTTAAACTGCTTGGTATTCCATGAACAACTACTTCATTAACCGATGTGCAAATTGAAGCAGGAAAACCGCCATAACCTTTAAAAGAAGGCGTTGCTCCTTGTGATACAATAAAATCTTCTGCAATTTGATCCAGCATTTGGGTACTAACTCCCACTGCCACAGCATCAGCAATTTCTTGATGAGCCATAGCAACAATTTTTCCTGCATCACGCATGTATCGAATATCCCGATCGGATTTTATCGTGATCATACGCTATCGCCCCAAAGCAGCACAAATATCAGCCGAAACTTTTTCTACCGCTTGACTACCGTCAATTGATTTGATTAAATTTTTAGCAACATAATATTGAATCAGCGGTGCAGTCTGCGCTTCATAAACGTCCAGACGACTAGCAACGGTTTCAAGCGTATCATCATTCCGCTGATAAAGCTCCCCGCCACATTTATCACAAACGTTTTCATTTTTCGGCGCATTAAATTTTATATGATAAGTTGCACCACAACTTTTACAAACACGCCGTCCAGTCAATCGTTCAAGCAAGAAATCTTTATCAACCTCTATATTGATTACTGCATCCAACTGTGTGCCAAGATCTGCCAAAATTTGTTCTAATGCATCGGCTTGTTGAACAGTTCGCGGAAAACCATCTAAAAGGAAACCAATTTTGCAGTCATCCTCTGCTAATCTTTCACGCACAATGCCAATTGTCACTTCATCAGGAACAAGTTGTCCTTGCTCCATATAGGTTTTCGCTTTCAGACCAAGCTCTGTACCTTCTTTTTGAGCTTTACGAAACATATCTCCAGTTGAAATATGTGGTATTTTAAGAAGCTCGGTCAATCTTTCAGCTTGAGTGCCTTTACCGGCACCCGGAGGTCCCATCAATAAAATTTTCACCTTATCATTTCCTCCTAAACACTGACTATTTCATAAATCCTTCATAGCTACGCATCAATAACGTCGATTCAATCTGCTTCATCGTATCTAATGCAACGCCAACAACAATCAATAATGCTGTTCCACCGAAATAAATTTGCAAACTGGTCAGCGACATCAATATAGTAGGCAAAACTGCAATAACAGCTAAGAAAATAGCACCAAACAAAGTAATTCTGCTCATAATTTTGGTAATATATTCAGCAGTTGGTTTACCTGGTCTCAATCCCGGAATAAAACCGCCGTTCTTCTTGATATTATCCGCTACATCAATCGGATTGAAAGTAATTGCCGAATAAAAATAAGTAAAGAATATGATCAAAGCAGCATAAAACACATTATATATCAAATTATCAAATGTCAAATTCTGGCTGATCCATACAGCAATACTGTTATTGGGGAACCATGAAGCAATGGTTCCGGGAAACATCAAAATCGACATTGCGAAAATAACAGGAATAACTCCTGCCGAATTAACTTTAATCGGAATATGAGTGGATTGACCGCCATAAACTTTACGCCCAACAACACGTTTCGCATATTGTACCGGAATACGTCTTTGACCTTCTTGAATAGCAACCGTTGCCATTATAGCAATTAACGCAATAATCAAGAATGCTAAAACGACTAAAAAGTTTAAACCGCCTTGTTTGATATAATCAAATAAATACACAACCCCTGACGGAATTCTGGAAACAATACCGGCAAAGATAATCAAAGAAATCCCATTACCAATTCCTTTTTCAGTAATCAATTCACCAATCCACATCAAGCAAGCAGTGCCAGCAGTTAAAGTCAAGGCAATCAAAAGCGTACTGCCAAAACTTGAATTAACTAATGCGCTTCTGAATCCGATCGAAATACCGATAGCTTGCACAAATCCCAAAATAACTGTCAGATATCTTGTGTATTCAACAATTTTCTTGCGATCTTCTTTGGCTAATTGTTCCAAACGCGGAACAATTACTGTTAAAAGCTGCATAATAATCGTTGCGTTAATATATGGCGTAATACTCATAGCGAAAATGGAGAAGTTTCTAAACGCACCACCGGAAATCATATCAAAAAAACCTAACAATTTTGCTTGTGAAGTTAATTCAGCAATGATATCACGACTGATGCCGGGAACAGGAATATGCGCTCCTATTCTAAACACCAAAAACATCATCAAAGTGAAAACGATTTTTTTGCGTACTTCATCAATCTTCAAAGCACTCCGCAAGGTTGATAACATCATATCACCTCTACTTTGCCGCCAGCAGCCTCAATTTTTTCTTGGGCACTTTTACTAATTGCATTCGTCTTAACAACTACTGCTTTCGTTACTTCGCCATTATTAAGAACTTTAATTCCGCCGTTTTTAATCTGTTTGATTAAACCTTTTTCTTTTAAAAGCTCCGGCGTAATTTCTGTTCCTGAATCAAATTTATCCAAAACACTTAAGCTTACTTCTGTATAGTCCACTTTAAATCTGGCATTAGTAAAGCCACGTTTCGGCATACGACGTTGCAATGGTGTTTGACCGCCTTCAAAATAAGGTCCTTTTCCACCGCCAGAACGCGCTTTTTGACCTTTATGTCCTTTACCAGCAGTTTTGCCGAGACCAGAACCAATACCTCTACCTTTGCGCTTAGGCGCATGTTTTGCGCCTTCTGCAGGTTTTAGCTCATGGAGTTTCACTAAAAACACCTCCTATATTAAGCCTGAACTTCGTCCACACTTACTAAATGATTGATTTTGTTGATCATGCCTCTAATAGTCGCTGTATCGTTTTGAATGACAGAGCTATTCGTCTTTCTTAGGCCAAGGGCTTTTACAATTCTTCTCTGTTTTTCAGATGAACCAATCACACTTTTAACCAAAGTAATTTTAATTTGTTCAGCCATTTTTCAGTCCCCCTTAACCTAAAATTTCCTCAACAGTTTTTCCACGCAACTTAGCCACGTCTTCAACTCGTTTCATGGAACTTAAACCAGCGATAGTTGCTTTTACAATATTGAGCGCTGTATCGGAACCTAAAGATTTTGCCAATATATTTTTAATACCAGCTAATTCAACAACCGCACGAACTGCCCCGCCAGCAATAACGCCAGTACCTTCGCAAGCTGGTCGCAGCATAACTCTTGCTGCTCCGAAACGACCAACCGTTTCATGCGGAATCGTTGACGGTTCAACAACAGGCACTTCGATCAGATTTTTCTTAGCGTCTTCGATACCTTTACGAATTGCTTCTGGCACTTCATTAGCTTTACCCATACCAACGCCCACAATACCATTTTCATTGCCGACGACAACCAAAGCGCTAAAACTAAAGCGACGACCACCTTTTACAACTTTTGCAACTCGGTTGATATGAACGACCTTTTCTTTTAAATCCAATGTACTTGCATCTATTCTTGCCAATACCTTTCCCTCCTTTACTTACACGATTAGAAGTCAAGACCAGCTTCTCTGGCTCCGTCAGCCAAGGCTTTAATACGACCATGATAGAGGTTACCGCCCCGGTCAAAAACTACTTGAGATATACCTTTTTCAAGGGCCTTTTTTGCGATCAATTCGCCCACTTGTTTTGCTGCATCAGTTTTAGTGCCTTCGGCTTTAAATTCGAGCGTTGAGGCAGCTGCGATAGTATGACCAACAGTATCGTCAATCAACTGTGCATAAATATGTTTAGCACTTCTAAAAACTGCTAAACGAGGTCTTACAGGCGTCCCATTGACTTTTCTTCTCATTCTCCAATGTTTTTTGGAACGGATATTTTTTCTGGGAGTTTTTTTAATCAATTCCTGTCACTCCTTTCACTGGAAATAGGTTTTCCTTTATTACTTGCTACCAGATTTACCAGCTTTCAATTTAACAACTTCGCCTTCATATCTGATCCCTTTTCCCTTGTAAGGCTCCGGCTCGCGAACTGCACGAATATTAGCAGCCAAACTGCCAACTTTTTCTTTATCAATACCTTTAACGATAACTTTCGTAGGCGCTGGGACTTCAATCTCCATATCTTCTTCTGGTTCAAATTCAACCGGATGAGAATACCCAACTTGTAAAACAAGTTTTTTGCCCTGCATTTGAGCTCTATATCCAACGCCAACTAACTCTAATGCTTTTTGATAGCCTGTAGTTACACCAATAACCATATTATTCAACAATGTACGCGTCAAGCCCCATAATGCATTGTAGTTTTTAACATCGTCATTAGGACAACTTACTTTGATCTGTCCATTTTCTTCGGTAAGAATCATTTCTGGATGTAATTGTTTTATTAAAGTTCCTTTTGGCCCCTTAACCGTAACGACATTGCCTTCAGCAATCGTCACCTGAACTCCGTCAACAAGATTGACAGGAAGTTTCCCAATTCTGGACATTTCTACACCTCCCGAACGGTTATTTATTTTTTAATACTACCACACGTAGCAGATTACTTCTCCGCCTAAACCTAATTTGCGAGCCTCTTTATCAGTGACAATACCTTTTGAGGTTGAAATAATTGCAATACCTAAACCACCTAAAACTTTAGGAATTTCATCCCTTTTACAATAAACCTTTAAGCCTGGTTTACTAATACGTCTCAAACCGGTGATAACTTTTTCTTTGTTAGCACCATATTTTAAATAGACACGAATAATACCTTGCTTTCCGTCTTCGATTTGCTCGTAATCTTTAATAAATCCTTCATTTTTCAAGATTTCAGCTAGAGCAATTTTCGTTTTGGAAGCAGGAATTTCTACTTTTTCGTGCATAACCATATTTGCATTACGGATTCTTGTTAAAAAATCAGCAATTGGATCAGTCATTACCATTACAGCGACCCCCTTCCATTCTTGGGTTTACCAACTTGACTTCGTTACACCAGGCAGTTGGCCTTTATAAGCTAATTCACGGAAACATACTCTGCAAATACCAAATTTACGCATATAAGCATGTGGACGTCCGCAAACTTTACATCTATTGACTTCGCGCACTTTATATTTTGGCGCTTTTCTAACTTTCATTGATGTTTTAGCCACTGGATTACCTCCTAATTATTAACTTGCAAACGGCATACCAAGGAGCTTCAACAGTTCTCTACCTTCTTCATCTGTTTTTGCTGTCGTTGCAAAAACGACTTCCAAGCCTCTCAGCTTATCAATTTTATCGTATTCGATTTCAGGGAAAATCAGCTGTTCTTTCAAACCTAAACTGTAGTTTCCTCTACCATCAAAAGATTTTGGTGAAACTCCTCTGAAGTCACGAACACGAGGCAGAGCCACGTTGAAAAGTTTGTCAACGAATTCATACATCCGTTCACCACGTAAAGTTACTTTAACGCCAACTGGCATACCTTCTCTTAATTTGAAACCAGCAATAGATTTCTTAGCTCTCGTAACAACAGGCTTTTGCCCTGTAATCAGTGTTAAGTCTTGTACAGCTGCATCCAATGCTTTTGGATTTTGAACAGCTTCGCCTAAACCAATATTGACGACAACTTTATCCAGCTTTGGAATAGCCATGACATTAGTATAATTAAATTTTTCCTGTAAGCCCGGAATAACTTCATTTAAATATTTTTCTTTCAACCTTGCCATTATATAGCCTCCCTTCCATTAAGACTATTTCTAAAGTTCTTTGCCACATTTGCGACAAACGCGAACTTTTTTATCGCCTTGAATGTTTTTAGCAACTCTAACGCCTTTTTTGCAAACGCTGCAATATGGCATAACGTTTGATACATGGATCGCCGCTTCTTTCTCAATAATCCCACCTTGTGGATTTTTTTGAGTTGGCTTTGTGTGTCTTTTTACGATAGCCACACCTTCAACGATTACTTTATCAGCGCTTGGAATCGCTTGAAGGACTTTACCGATTTTACCTTTATCTTTACCAGCGATTACAATAACTTCATCGCCTTTTCTTACATTTAATTTTGCCACTTCTTTCACCTCCAAAGGCTACATTTTTACAGCACTTCAGGTGCAAGAGATACGATTTTCATGAAATCTCTGTCCCGCAATTCTCTGGCTACTGGCCCGAAAATACGTGTTCCTCTGGGACTTTTATCATCTTTGATGATAACCGCCGCATTTTCACTGAAGCGAATATAAGAACCATCTACTCTGCGAACAGATTCTCTTGTTCTGACTACTACCGCTTTAACAACGTCACCTTTCTTGACAACGCCTCCTGGTGTTGCTTCTTTAACAGCAGCAATAATAATATCACCCACGGATGCGTAACGACGCTTTGTACCACCCAATACACGAATACACAATAATTCTTTCGCCCCGGTGTTGTCACCGACTTTTAATCTTGTTTCTTGTTGTATCATGTTAAGGCTTACCTCCTTTCGGCATAGATCCTTTATCTTACACTACTGGCGCTTTTTCCACTATCTCGACGACACGCCATCTCTTATCTTTGCTCAAAGGACGTGTTTCCATAATTTTTACCCTATCGCCAACTGCACAAACATTTTCTTCGTCATGCGCTTTATATTTCTTACTCATTTTGGTAATCTTACCATACAACGGATGACGAAAATGGTTTTCGACCGATACAGTAACCGTTTTTTCCATTTTGTCACTGACGACAACGCCATAGCGGACTTTTCGATTTCCTCTCTCCACGCGTCTGAAACCTCCTTACCTAAAACGTTAGGCTTGTTCTTTAAGTTCACGTTCCCGCAAAACTGTTTTTGCCTTAGCAATATCTTTTCGAATTTCTTTGATTTTCATTGGATTTTCCAACTGACCTGTAGCCATTTGGAAACGCAAATTAAAAAGTTCTTCTTTGAGATCATCAACTTTTTTAAGCAACTCATTTGTACTCAAATCTCTTAGTTTATTAACCTTCATTTACGTCACCACCCATTTCTTCTCGCTTAACGATTTTGCATTTAACTGGCAACTTGTGCATAGCCAAACGCAACGCTTCACGAGCAACTTCTTCCGGTACGCCTGCGAGTTCAAACATAACTCTGCCCGGTTTTACTACTGCTACCCAATACTCTGGAGAACCTTTCCCAGAACCCATACGTACTTCAGCTGGTTTTGCTGTTACTGGCTTATCTGGAAAAATCTTAATCCAAACTTTCCCGCCACGCTTAATATAACGAGTCATTGCAATACGGGCTGCTTCAATCTGACGATTGGTAATCCATGCTCCTTCAAGCGCCTGTAAACCAAACTCACCATAAGTAACTTTCGTTCCTCTATGTGCTTTTCCTTTTAAGCTAGCGCGATGCGGTCTACGCCATTTAACTCTTTTTGGCACTAACATTTCTCAGCGTCCCCCTTCCTTAGCTTCTGCATTTTTAGCTTCAGGAAGAACTTCCCCTTTATAAATCCAGACTTTAACGCCTATTTTACCATAAGTTGTATCCGCTTCGGCAAAACCATAATCAATATCTGCTCTCAATGTATGCAGCGGCACTTTGCCTTCGCTATACCATTCAGTACGAGCAATATCAGCTCCAGCTAAACGACCTGAAACAGCAATTTTAATACCTTCAGCTCCAGATTTTAACGCTCTGCCAACAGCTTGTTTCATCGCTCTGCGGAAGGCAACACGTCTTACCAACTGAGCGGCCGTCGCTTCTGCAACCAACTGAGCGTCAGCTTCTGGTCTTTTCACTTCTTGGATATTGATACTTACTTCTTTATTAGTCATTTTATTTAACTGGCTGCGCAATTTTTCTACACCAGCGCCATTGCGACCAATAACAATACCGGGCTTCGCGGTATAAATCGTAACTTTGATTTTTGTATTGCCAGTTCTTTCAATGACGATATTGGAAACGCCACTTTCGAACAACTCTTTCTTTACAAACTTGCGGACTTTAAGGTCTTCATGGAGGAGTTCTACATAATTTTTATCAGCATACCATCTGGCATCCCAGTCTTTTATTACGCCAATGCGCAACCCTTTAGGACTTACTTTTTGACCCACTGAATAATCCCTCCTTATTTTTCACTAACCATTACAGTAATATGACTTGTTCTTTTTCTGATACCGTCTGCTCTACCCATAGCTCTTGGTTTAAAACGCTTCAAGCTTGGTCCTTGATCAACAAACGCTTGGCTGACGTATAGCTCATCTACGTTCATATCATAATTATGTTCTGCATTAGCAACGGCTGATTTCAATACTTTTTCAACGATTTCTGCCCCTTTATGAGGCGTGAATTTTAATATCGCATATGCTTCGCCAACGCTTTTACCCCTGATCAAATCAACGACCTGGCGTGCTTTGCGTGGAGAAATTCTAATAAACTTAGCGACAGCTTTAGCTTCCATGCTAAACCCCCCTCTCTTGATTCTACTTCAGGGCAGTTGACCGCTCGGTGTGGTCACCATGACCTTTAAAAGTCCGTGTTGGTGCAAACTCGCCTAATTTATGTCCAACCATATCTTCCGTTATATAAACAGGCACATGTTTGCGTCCATCATGAACGGCAATCGTATGACCGATAAATTCAGGAAAAATCGTAGAACTACGAGACCATGTTTTTAATACTCTCTTTTCGTTCTTTTCATTCATTTCTACAATTCTTTTGAAGAGCTTTTCATCAACAAAAGGCCCTTTTTTTAATGATCTACTCATGAGGAATGATAGCCTCCTTTCGCGCAAGAATAGTACACCATCAGCAAAAATTATTTTTTCTTGCGTGATTTAACGATATATTTATCATTGATATTATTTTTCTTACGAGTATTTCCGCCATGAGCCGGTTTGCCCCAAGGACTAACTGGCGATTTGCGACCGACAGGCGCACGTCCTTCACCACCGCCGTGTGGATGATCGTTAGGATTCATAACAGAACCGCGTACAGTAGGTCTGACGCCCATCCAACGTTTGCGACCAGCTTTACCAATATTGATAATTTCATGTTCCAAATTGCCAACTTGACCAACGGTAGCACGGCAATTCACCAAAACTAATCTTACTTCGCCAGATGGCAGTCTCAAATGAGCATATTTGCCTTCTTTAGCCATTAGTTGTGCAGATGTGCCTGCTGAGCGACATAATTGCCCGCCTTTTTCTGGTTTTAATTCAATATTATGCAGGATAGTACCAACAGGAATATTAGCAATCGGAAGCGCATTTCCGATTTTAATATCAGCTTCTGGGCCAGAAACTACCATATCGCCAACCTTTAAACCGTTGGGCGCAATAATATATCTTTTTTCACCGTCAACATAATGCAATAATGCGATGCGCGCTGAACGGTTTGGATCATATTCAATCGTGGCTACTTTAGCCGGGATATTATCTTTGTTGCGTTTAAAGTCAATAATCCGGTACTGTCTTTTATGACCGCCGCCTTGATGGCGAACAGTAATATGACCATGAGCATTTCTGCCAGCATGTTTCTTTAAAGGTTGTAAAAGAGATTTTTCCGGTTTATCAGTGGTTATCTCTTCAAATGTAGAAACGGTCATTTGACGTCTACCAGGAGAAGTAGGCTTAAACTTTTTTACTGCCATTGCAGTTCCCTCCTTCTGGAAATATCTATAATTATGATAACGCTATTATAATCCTTCAAAAATCTCAATATGGTCACCATCAACCAATTTGACAATGGCCTTTTTCCAATCAGAAGTTTTGCCTTCATAACGACCCATACGTTTTTTCTTGCCACTGACACGCATAGTAGTCACATCTGAAACCTTTACTTTAAAGATTTCTTCAATAGCGTTTTTGATTTCTATTTTATTAGCTGATAAGCTAACTCTAAAAACATATTTATTTTCTTCCATTAAAGATACAGATTTTTCTGTAACGATTGGTTTAATGATAATGTCGCGTGCTGCTTTCATTACGCCAACACCTCCTCAACCTTTGCAACAGCATCTTTCGTGATGATCAGCTTATTGTGCGCTAAAACATCATAAACGTTAAGAGACGCCGCATCCATCGGAGTTACCCCTTTAATGTTGCGAGCGGATCGATGAACGTTCTCGTCGGTTTCAGCGGTAACAACCAATGCTTTTTGCTCAACTTTCAAAGCCTCCAAAACTTTGACCATTTCTTTAGTTTTTGGAGCATCAAAGTTTAAAGCATCAACTACAATAATTTCATTTTCCAATACTTTACTAGAAAGTACACTTTTCATTGCTAAACGTCTTTTTTTCTTAGGAATAGAATAACTATAACTTCTTGGTTTTGGACCAAATACGATAGCGCCGCCACGCCATAGCGGAGAACGAATCGTTCCTACTCTGGCACGCCCCGTGCCTTTTTGTTTCCAAGGTTTGCGGCCGCCGCCACTCACTTCACCTCTTGACTTTGTGCAGTGAGTGCCCTGCCGCCTGCTTGCCATCTGCATGACAACAGCTTCATGAACGACGCTTTCATTTGGCTCAATGCCGAATATCTCATCTTTTAATTCGACTTCGCCTACCTGAGAGCCTTGAACATTATATAAAGCTACTTTTGGCATTGTAGTTTCCTCCTTTCTTTTCGGCAATCCTACGCTTTAACAGCGCTTTTAATCGTAACCAAACTTTTTTTCGCGCCAGGAATTGCACCTTTTACTAAAATCAGATTGCGTTCAGTGTCTACCTTAACAATTTCTAAATTTTGAACGGTTACTTTTAATCCGCCCATACGTCCCGGCAATTTATGACCAATAAATACCCTGTTATTGCCCATAGCCCCCAAAGAACCTGTACGGCGATGATATTTAGAACCATGCGCCATGGGTCCTCTCGACTGCCCGTGACGTTTAATAGGACCTTGAAATCCTTTGCCTTTGCTTTTACCAGTGACGTCGACAATATCGCCTACTGCAAACACGTCAGCTTTCAATTCCTGTCCTAATTCATATTCGCCGGCATTATCCACTTTAAACTCTCTTAAATATCTCATTGGTTTCACGTTTGCTTTTGCAAAGTGACCTTTTTGCGGTTTATTTGCGCGAACTTCCTTAATTTCATCGAAGCCTACCTGAATCGCTTCATAGCCATCATTGTCCGTTGTTTTTCTCTGTACTACAACGCACGGACCTGCTTCAATTACCGTTACCGGCACAACCTTACCATCTGGTGAAAACATTTGCGTCATACCGATCTTCTTACCCAATATAGCCTTCATCTTGCCACCTCCTCTAGCTAACAAATTATTATAACTTAATTTCGATCTCAACGCCTGACGGCAAATCAAGTCTCATCAAAGCGTCGACAGTTTTAGCATTATGATCCAAAATGTCGATCAAACGCTTATGAGTTCTCATTTCAAACTGTTCCCGAGAATCTTTATTGACATGAGGCGATCTCAAGATCGTAAATACATTTTTTTCTGTTGGCAGAGGAATCGGTCCCGAAACATTGGCTCCCGTTTTCTTTGCTGTTTCAACGATCTTTTGCGCTGATTGATCCAATAACTTATGATCAAACGCTTTTAAACGAATTCTAATTTTTTGCTTTGCCATTTTTTTCCCTCCTTCGCGCCCGATTTAAGACGGACATTCTCCACGAAAATTACCTAGTACACGGCGTCTGGCGTGTCGTCGTGCCCAGCAACCTCTCGCTTCATCGCACATCTAGCACACTTTTAAGATATTATCACACCTTTTTAGAAATTACCAGTTTTTTTTGATGTTATTTCATTGTTTTTTCTTATGAAATAACATTGTTTTTACTAATGATTTTTTATTTAACTATTTCCCAAAAACCGTCGTTTTAATCATTTTTAAGTTACCAAAATATTATTTCTTTAAAAGCTGTATATTAAGGAAACTTCTTATCTGTTTTAGAGTCATGCATATATTGGACAATATAAAGGGAGAAGCGCGCCGACTGCAAGAAAAGTTTTTCAATAGACGACGCGATAAAATTAAAAATGATTTTTATCCGTCATTATAGACACCAAAAATCATTTTTAAAGTATTCAATGTTCATAAAACGGCGGCTTCTCATTAAAAAAGAGAATACCAATACCACCGATACCTAAGTGAACGCCCAACACACAACCAATTTGCTCAATTAAAATGCGATCATGCCCCAAACGCGCTTTTAATAGTTCTGCTGTTTCCAACGCTCGTTCATAATCGCCCGCATGACAAATCCCTATTGTTTGTTCAGGAAAATTTTGTATTCGTGTCATAGTCATATCAACTAAGGTGGTCAGCATTTTTTTATTGCCGCGAACAGCGCCGATAACTTTTAAATAACCATCATTCACTTCAATGACAGGATGAATATTGAGCACACTGCCAGTTTTGCCCGCTAATTTATTGATGCGTCCCCCCTTAACCAGCCAATCCATATCGGCAATAGAAAGAATATGTTCAGCATGAGCAATCATAAAATCTAGTTGTTGCAACAAGTCGTCATAGCTTGCGCCTTTTTCAATCATGCGGCAAAGCTGCAACGCCATCATACCTTGTGTCAAAGCCGCTGCTTTGGTATCAACTGCCGTCATGCGTACTTGCGGATAATGAATCTCCAGCCCTTTAATCAACATTTGCGCTGTTTGACAAGTGCCGGATAATACTGCCGAAAAAGCCAAATAAATAAAATCCTCGCCATTTTGGGCATATTGTGTAAAACAGGTCAAAATGTCTTCTGGACTAGCTTGCGATGTTTTAGGCACTACGCCAGCACGCATTTGTTCATAAACCTCATCAGTAGTAATATCTACTCTATCACGATAATCTCGACCATCCAAATTAACTCTCAAAGGCAATATCTCGATTTGATATTGCTGAAGATACTTCTGCGGCAAATCGCAAATACTGTCTACAATAATTCTTGTCATGATACAACCTTCCTTAAATTTATTGATATTGGCTTCAAAATTATTGGTAAAATTAGATGATTATCTCTTTGGAAATTCTTATAACGTCGGAAAGAGCCTTGATATGCTTGTATTTATTATAGCAGATTTATAGCCATTTTTCACTATATTTTTCTACAAATCAATAATTGCGCCTATCGTTTTAACCTTCATTTCTATTCCGCTTTAGAACGCCGTTTTCGAGGCGAGGGTAGGAATAAAAAAACTATCATGCGTCAATTCCGCGTCTGCAAACCGCCTCTCCATAATAAATTAAGGGCGGAAACAGTTTATTGACTTTGCTTTCAATACAACCAACAGCATCTATTTCCCATACTGATTATTATCAACCGTTTGTATCTAATAAAACGTTTAAGAAGATCTGTCACTTTGTTGAGTGGCAGTTCTTCATTGTTTTTGCTGTATTTGACTACAAAGTTAATGCTGTTTTCAATTATTTTTCTTATTTTTATCTATGCTGCCATCTCTTTAGATATAGTTGTCATTTATTTTTATTGTTTGGCTTTGACTAATTCAATAGCCTCTTTTCCAGATATATGTTCAATAGATAACTCTATCATACATAAAGGTTTCCACTCTCTATTGATTACTTTTTGTCGTTCAGTTTCACTGTCGCTCGGATAATATTTTATAGCCAACGCTTGTATTGCTTTTTTCATTGCTGTTTCATCTTCCATTATGCGAATTTTACCAAAAACAATTACACTTCTAAAATAAGTTGTATATTCTTCTGGAATAATTTTATCTTGACTGATGACACAAAAAGATGCCTTGTCATGTTTTCTTAATGCATCTATTTTATGCCCATTTTTTGCTCCATGAAAATAGAGTTTGGCATTATCGTATACATAGCTGATCGGAACAGTATAGGGATAATCATTATCCCCTAATAATGCTAAAACTCCAGATGTTCCTTTGTTTAAAATATCAAGGCTTTCTTCTAATGATAATTCTTGCCTTTTTCTGCGTAATTCTCTAAACATATTTTTCATATCTCCTTTCACAACATTATTCCTATTATAAAAATCATAAATTCCGTAAGTAAATAGGATAAACCTAGCCTCTCCAATATATTAAGGGTTACATATTGAAAAAACTTTTTCATCTTCATTTCCTTTTAAAAAAACAAAAGGCATCAAACTTTCAATCTTCTATGCGCCAATGATAGAAAGTTTGACGTTTAATCGTTTCATCTCTTTACCCAATGGCAAGCGGAAAAAGTTGCGTTTAATTTTGTGACTAATAGTATAACATATATTTTTGCCAAAAGTTCTGTGAAATTGGCAACAAACTTATCACACGCTTAAAATATTTTGCTGATTCTGGCATTGTTTTCTATTATTATTTTCGGTATGCTATAATAAGTTTCGTCCAAAAGGCACTGCTTTTTGAAACTTATTGATATCAATCTTCCAAAACTATGAGGTGATACTGTGGCAACAAAACGTATTGTACTATTTGATGAAATTCGCGGGACAATGATTTGGTGTGTAGTGCTTTATCATTTGCTATACGATCTGGTTTATCTTTTTGCGGTAGATATCCCTTGGTTCGGTTCCGCTTGGACAGAATGGTGGCAAGAAACGGTTGCTTGCCTATTTATTTTTATTTCCGGTTGTTGCTGCTATTTCTCCCGAAATAATGTACTACGAGGACTACGACTTTTAATCGTTGCCGCTTTATTGAGCGCGGCAACATACCTAGTGATGCCTCAGCAAATGATTTCTTTTGGCATTATTCACTTGCTATCGTTATCGGTGCTAATTTTTGCCCTTGGACGCCCCTTATTGTCGTTTATACCACCGCCGTTTATCATGCTTGGCGGTTTATTGCTCTACTATGTAACGTTTCCTGTCTGCAATGGCTATTTGCAATTTGGAACATGGAATTATTCCCTGCCAGAAACTTGGTATCAAAATTCCTGTTGGTTTTGGTTAGGATTTCCAACGGCAAACTATTATTCGGCAGATTATTTTCCGCTTTTACCGTATTTGTGGATATTTTTATCGGGATGCGGCTTAGGCGCTTATCGTTCTAAAGACGACTATCCGTTTTGGGCATATCAAACGCATAGTAAATTTCTGGCCTTCTGCGGACGCAACAGCTTGTGGCTATATTTAGTACATCAACCACTTTTATTGGCGATATTATCGCTTATTTGGCAGCTGCCCTATTGTTAAAATCTTGACAATTCCTTAAAACGGTTTTAACCATTTGATTATATTAAACAGTTATAATAAAAATTGTTCCAAGCGGAGGAAACATCATGAAGTTTTGTTCTTTAGCCAGCTCAAGCAGCGGCAACAGTTATTATATCAGTACCGATGATGGTATTAGCGTCTTAGTCGATGTTGGCGTCAGCGCCAAAAACATCGAGCAGCTTTTGGCTGATATTGGTCAAACGGCAGCGACGCTGAGCGCTCTTTTAATCACTCACGAACATCAAGACCATATCAAAGGAATCGGGACGTTAGCCCGACGGTATCATTTGCCAGTCTATGCCACAGAAGGAACATGGGCGGCCATTGACGCCAAAGTTGGTAATCTTGCAGAAACGCAAAAAGTGCGTTTGCCAAAATCTTCTTTTGTCTTAGGCAATTTAACGATCGATTATTTAGCAACAAAACACGACGCAAACGAACCCGTCGCCTATATTTTGCAAGATAAAGAGCAAAAAATCAGCTTATTGACCGATACGGGCGTTTTAAATTCAGAGATGATTGGCAAACTATATAACAGCGATTTAATTGCCATTGAAGCCAATCATGATGAAACGATGCTGTTTCACGGGCGCTATTCTTATCCACTCAAAAAACGTATTTCCAGCGACTATGGTCATCTTTCCAACCGCGCTTGCGGTCAGGGACTGCTGGAAATGATTGGCGCCAAAACCCGCCATGTCGTTTTAACTCATTTGAGCCGAGAAAATAATTTGCCTTCGCTGGCACATCAATGTGTGAAAAATACCTTATTAGCAGGTCATTTAACCGGCAGTATCAAACTATGGGTAGCTGATGCTCTCGGTGCAAGTGCTAATATTCAAATTTAGCTTGACTAGCAAGCATTAGTTGAAGGAGTGAATCTTAATGAACGAAGAAAAAAACATTCTTAATGAAGAAGCGATCACTATTGAGCCGCCATCAAATGCTGAGACAATTTACCAAAGTCAAACAGGATTGTCTTATCAAATGCAGCCTGCCACACCAAAAACAACAGCGCCTTCTTCTCAATCACAACCGCGACAGACTTTTTGGAGTCGTCATAAAGGAACTATTGCCATCGCGCTGATTTGTTCTTTATTAGGCGGTATGGTAGGCAGCTTGGCAACCACAGTGCTTGTCGGCAATCGTACCGCAGCGGTTATTCCCAATGGTACGGCGCCGATCAATATTACCGCTGGCGAGGCATCGCCAGTTGTTGCTATTGCCGCCGCTGTTTCACCTAGTATAGTCGGCATTACCAATAAAGCGTTGGTACAAAATTATTGGTTCGGCTACACCAGTGAACAAGAAATGGGCTCCGGTTCTGGTGTTATTTTTCGTGAAGACGGTTATATTATTACCAATTACCATGTTGTAGAAGGCGCCTCTTCTTTGCTCGTTAGTTTAGCCGATGGCAGTACCGTTGATGGTCAAATCATCGGTGTTGATGAAACTACCGATCTGGCCGTCATTAAAATTGAAGCAGATAATTTAACCGCCGCAGTTTTGGGTGATTCCGACAGTTTGCAAGTCGGCGAATTGGCAGTAGCCATTGGCAATCCGTTGGGCAATGAATTTGCACGTACGGTCACCGATGGTATTATCAGCGGTATTGATCGTACGATTCAAGCAGAAGACCGCACATATCACGTGTTGCAGACCAATGCAGCCATCAATTCTGGCAACAGCGGCGGCGCTTTAGTCAACAGCAAAGGCGAAGTAATCGGCATCAATTCAGTAAAAGTTGGTGCCAACGGCGTCGAAGGTATGGGATTTGCCATTCCTATCAATGAAGTAAAACCTATTGTTGCCGAAATTATGGAAAAAGGTTATGTCAGCCGTCCGTATTTGGGTATTGTAGGTAGTTCTTTGACGAAACAATTGGCAGAAAAATATCAACTAGCTGTTTCTAATGGCGTTATCGTTATCGAAACAACTGAAGGCGGTCCCGCAGCCAAAGCGGGTTTAAAAGCAGGCGATATCATCTACAAAATTGACGATGAAATCCTACAAAGTATGGATCACTTAAGCGAAATTTTGGAAAATCATAAAGCAGGCGACGTGTTGCATTTGCTCATTGACCGTAATGGTCAAACACTAGAAGCTAAAATTCAATTAGGCGATAAAGGCAAATCACAACAAAATAATGTGCGTCCCCAAAACTATACGTATTCTTATCAATTGCCCCGCTAATCATGAATCCATCAGGTAAGTTGAGCCAAGACGTTTTGTATCCCCCTCAAATGAAGCGTATTGTGGCTCTCCCCCTCCATTTTCATAAAAAACGCAGCTATCGCTTGTTAAGATAGCTGCATTTTTCTTATTCCCGCTTATTGACAGTGTGTTTCAAAACGATACAATGATAACGATAAACCAACATCAAATAAACAGAGCACGGAGGCGCGCATCACGGCCCATTATATTACTACAGAACATTTGATAACTTTACGTCAAAAGTTTATGAGAACATAGCGAAATAATCAACAAGTTCGTTTGCCAAAAAATACAATAAAAAACGTCTGGCTTGCTAAGCAATGATTGCTTAGCAAGCCAGACGTTTTTTCGACGATAATTTTTAATTTTCATAAGGGGCATTTTGCTGAGCTGCTGAAGCTTCTGCGGTTTTGATAGCAAGAATTTTCTCTGTAACAATCTTACAAGCAAAAGCCATTGTCGCCATTTTAACAGCGAGATTATCTTTAGAAAGTTGTTCCTCCTCATCATCGACCGGCTCCAGCATGGCTTGATGAGCAATCGTTTTAAGAGCGTTTTCCTGCTCTTGACAAAACAAGTCATAGGCGCTGCGAGTACCACTAATTTTTGACTGCAACAAAATACCGTTTTTGATATCGGTAATCGGCAAAACTTGTTTCAAAAAAGTAATAGCGATCAAATAAGCCAGATGGGTGCGGTTATATCGTTTCTTTTCCGGTTTGGGCATAAGCCCCAGTTTAACATAATTATTGACCATAGCTGGCGTAATAATTTTATCGCCGCCCTTAGGCAAAACGGTAACATATTTTTCGATCAAGGTAATAACTTGATCCATATAAAGGTCAATATCCGGCAATTCTTCCCAGCGAGGCAAATGAAAAGACAATAGCTGTTTACTCCACTCGCTAATGGCTTCATGATATAAAGACATATAGTCATCTCCTGTTAGTTTTTGTTTCATAATAGTATAATTTGAGAAATAAGTCAATCTCGCATCAATAACCAGTATACTGTAGCTGAAAATTTTTTCTGGTCACTATATTTTTATAATGACAATATTATTTCTGCAATATTATATTGACAGTCATAGTAATTTGGTATATATTATTATCGAGGTGAAAAAAATGGATGCAAAAGTATCATCCGATCTACTTAGAGGACATACTGATACCATTGTTCTGGGCATTTTGAAAAAAGGAGACAGCTATGGCTACGACATTCATAAAAAAATTAAAGAAAAAAGTGACGGTTTATATGAGTTGAAAGAAGCGACCTTATATTCTTCGTTTCGCCGTTTGGAGCAAGACGGTGCTATCAGTGCTTACTGGGGTGATGAAACACAAGGTGCCAGACGTAAATATTATCAGATTACACAAGCAGGTCGCGCTCTATTTGACCGCAACAAAGCTGATTGGAATTTTACCAAAAAAATTATTGACCAACTGTTGGGAGATGACGAGGTATGAACGAAAGGATAGAGCGATATTTGGATACCGTTTTTCACGATTTACCGTCCACACAGCCGCTTAAAGAACTGCGCGAGGAAATCAAAGGCAATTTGCTGGCGCAGATAGCCGATTTGCAAACGGAAGGTTATCTGAACGATGAGGCGTTTGAGTTAGCAATCAGCCAGCTAGGCGATATAGTGGCTATTGCTCAAAGTCTTTGCGAAGAAAAGCCGCCGCAGGAAAAAGCACAGAAATTAATAGCGTTCTGTTTCGCTGGTGCAATAATGATAATATTGTTCGGATTGGTGGCAGCGAGCGTTTCAGCGTTGGTCAACAATGATAAAGCGGCCTTAGTCTTTTTTGGCACTAATATTCCTTTTTTAACCAGCGGATGCGGACTGTTAGGTTTCTGTCTGTATTTATATCATCAAAATAGCTTTGAACGCAAAATCTTCTTACGGGGAAGTATTTATGGCGTTAGCTGCGCAGTTTTAGTTTTTGGTTTATTAGTAATGGCAGTTAGCTACTGCCGAGAAGGCAATCTTGCACTGGGATTAGCGCCAGCCATTCCGTTCGTTATTCCAGCAATTGGCGTATTATGCTATTTATTAGCAACAGAATCACACCACCAAATGACACACTAAAGGAGGAATTTTGATGAACAAAGCAACACGTTCACGACTAATAATTGATTTATTGCTGATGCTTTTAATCGTTATTCTAGCAGCGGCAGAATATTTGCCGTTGGGACTACATGAACGCATGGGACTTGGTATCGCCTTGATTTTGTTGGGACATTGCTATATCAATCGCCACAGCTTAACAAAAGGAATTGGTCATTTAGTCCATCGCCGTCTTGGTCGCCGCCAGCGTTTTCGTATCTTGTGCAATTACACGCTGTTGATCGTTTTTCTATTAGCTGTTGTTTCTGGTCTGGCTATTGCTCGTACGCTTGGTTCGTGGCAGTTGCCGGAGCAGTGGATTGAAGTACATTGTATTTCAGGTAATCTAGCGATAATTGGCGCCTTGATCCATTTATTCAATCGTCGCAAATGGCTAAAAAACGTCATAAAACCGAAAAAACTTTCTAAACAAATACCTGCCGCCATGCATTCGCCAACGAAAACTAATTGATTTAAGCAATAAAAAGCTTGCTGTTCTAAAATGAACAGCAAGCTTTTTTATTGGTTAAAATTCCACTATTGGATAGCCAACCATAAGCGATATAAAGCCACTTTGGCAGCATATTGACGAATATCATCGCGGCTAGTCAACGGTCCAAAATCAATATGGAGTTTCTGCACATCAGCAATATCTTCACTGACCACTGCCACATAAACTAATCCTACTGGCTGCTCATCACTTCCACCATCTGGTCCGGCAATGCCCGTTGTAGCAACAGCGTAATCGGTCTTTAGTAAATGCCGAACGCCTCGCGCCATTTCCATAACAGTTTCTTCAGAAACTGCCGTATATTGGGCTAGTGTATCCGGCGAGACCGCCAAAACATCAGCTTTAACAGTATTAGTATAAGAGCAGACGCCACCAGAAAAAACTTGCGAACTGCCAGAAACATCGGTAAGCAATTTGCTAATCAAGCCGCCAGTACAGCTCTCAGCGCTGGAAACCGTTTTATGATGCGCCAATAGTTTCTTAACCACAGCCGTTTGCAGATTATCAATATCAATACCATAAATATAATCTGCCAGTTGCCGGCTAATTTGGTCAATAACTGGTTGGATTAGTCGATCGCCTTCGCTGGTATTAGGCGCTTTAGCAGTAATACGCAAAAGTACTTCGCCATTTTTAGCATAAGGCGCAATCGTCGGATTAGTGGAAGTAGTCATCAATTCTTTTAACAAATTTTCCACAGTAGATTCACCTATGCCAAATAAATAAAGCGTATGCGAAACTAGTGTGCTGTCAACAAATGGAGCTAAGTAAGCACGCACCGACTGAGCAAACATCAGCTGCATCTCTGTCGGCGGTCCCGGCAGCATAATGGCTGTTTTGTTATTTTGTGTGACGGCACAGCCGGGTGCCGTTCCGTTTTGGTTATCAAAAACGACAGCCCCTTGGGGAATCATCGCCTGTTTTTCGTTATTGGCAGTCATTTTTTGTGGTCGCTGGTCAAAATAAACATGAATCTTTTCCAATGTTGGCTGATGTAGCACCATAGAAAGACCAAAATAATCAGCAATGCTTTCTTTGGTCAAATCATCATAAGTCGGTCCCATACCACCAGTAGTAATGACCAAATCACTGCGTTCAAAAGCAATTGCCAACGCTTCTTTGAGCCGCTCATTGTTATCGCCGACTACGGTATGATAATAGACATCAATGCCCAGCTTGGCTAATTCTTGAGCAAGAAAAGCGCTGTTTGTGTTTATCACATTACCCAGCAATAATTCTGTTCCGACACATAATATTTCAGCATTCATCAGTTTATCCCCCTCGAAATAGTATAACCTTACCATACTGCTAAATATCAGTATATGCAAGATTTAACGAAAAAAATTTTGTGTTTACACACAAAATTCACTTTGAATTCTGCTTAAACAAAATCAATTTAAGCGGCAATCTCTGCCTATTGATGTATATACATGCTAATGCGTCATTAGGCAGTATTTGATTTCCGTGATTTGGCAGAGATTTTCATATTCATGTTGCTGTTGCTATGTTATAATAGATTCGATTACAAAGAAATTCAACCAATTTTTAAGGAGGACCTCATATGGAGATCAATATGGATCCCGCTCAGTTAGCAGAATTAAAAAATGCGGCTGAAGAAGGATTTGCTAGAGCACAATTTAATTTAGCCCTTTGCTATCATCATGGCGGCGGTGTAGAAAAAAATTTTGACGAAGCGCTAAAATGGTACACGAAATCAGCCGATCAAGGCAACATCAACGCTTGCTATACATTAGGCTGTCTCTATTATGAAGGAACAGAAGTACCGCAAGACTGGAGCAAAGCCGCCGAGTATTTTAAAATCGCGGCCCAAAAAGGTCATACACATGCTCGCCATTATTTAGCAGAATGTTATACTTTTGGACAAGGACTGGAACAAAATTTTGACGAAGCCTTTAAGTGGTATGAAATGGCGGCATTAAAAGGTCATTTAGAAGCACAAATCAATTTAGCGATTTGTTACAGTGAGGGTTTGGGCACTGTGCAAAATCATGATGAAGCACTGAAATGGTATCGCGAAGCCTCCGAACGCAATCATCCTGCCGCACAATTTAATATCGGACTTTGCTATCTCCATGGCGAAGGTGTGGAACAAGATGATAAAGAAGCATTCAGCTGGTTTTTAAAAGCTGCTGATCAAGGATTAGCTGATGCCGAATATGTATTAGGGCAAATGTTTCAAACCGGCAAAGGCGTCGTCCAAGATGATGCCATCGCCAAAGAATGGTATCGCAAAGCTGCTGAACACGGTCATGAAGAAGCCGCAAAGACATTAGGGTTATAAAAATTTAAACCACACAAAATCAACAAATCGGTTAATTTTGTGTGGTTTATTATTTGCTTATACATCATTCTGCTTCAAAAACAGCCTATTGAAAACTCTTTTGTATGCTTCACCAAAAATTTTTCACTACCAGTCTATAGTTTGTCCAATATAACGTAAAAACCGTTTTCTCAAACACTAATTCCATTCAAGATTTAGGACATTCTTTCAATGACTTCTGGTCCTGCTGAAAAAAACAACGCCATAGCAAAAAACAACATCGCCGCCAGAATCCCTAAAACAATTCGCATACTGGTACCGCCATTATTAGCGTAATATCGTTCTTTTTCCGTTGTCGCCAACTGGTTGGCAACAACGATAGATTTCTGGACATACATCATATACAGATAATTGCCGAAAAAACCACAAATTACAGTAGGAATAACAGAAATCATATTGCCTAACAACGCCAAATCCGGTTTCATCAAAACCAGATAAAGCCCCGCAAAATTCAATAATAAAAATACAGCGCCCGGCAAAAACAGTTTACGATAAAAACACCAATAAGTCGAAAAAAGCAGTCCTGCCCAATTAAGACTTAATTTTTTTCGGCTTGCGGTAAGTTTATCAAACTTATTCAAATAGTATTCCGCTTTTTCTTCCCCCAGCATCATGGTATATTCTCGACGCAGCTCTCTTTTTTTCATACTCTCCAATACGCTCATTATCATACTCCTTTCCTATTGCAGCCTCGCACCAAATGCTTGCCATATGATTTTTTATTCATAAGAAAATTATACTAAAAAACAGATTCATTGTATATAGTGGTCTGCCTTATTTTGAACGACTTTTGCAGCAACTTTTTGATTTGTATTTCTATGGAAGAAAAAACATGAAAAAATTAGCTCTTATCGTTAAAAACAAAAAATCCGGCAGACTAAGCCGCCGGAGCAATTTCACCAAGTTAAATAATAATGCAGATCAAGCCGCCGCTGCCGTCATTAGTAATACGGCGTACGGTTTCCCGCAATTTTTTCTGTACATTTTCGGGCATTTTCTGCATTTTTCCTTCCATATTTTCTCGTACCAAATCGTGGAGCGATTTGCCGAAAATATCGTATTGCCACATTAGTTGTGGGTTTTCTTCAAATTTTTCCATCATATAGCGTACCAAATCTTCGCATTGTTTTTCCGAACCCATCAACGGCGTTAATTCAGTGGTAATATCAGAACGAATGATATGCAACGTCGGAGCGCTGGCCTTGAGACGCACAGCGAAACTGCCGCTCTTTTTAATCAGTTCTGGTTCGTCCAGCGTCATATCCTCCATAGAAGGCACAACCATACCATAGCCTTTTTCATTAACATCAGCCAATGCTGCTTCTAATTTATCATATTCTTTTTTGGCAAAAGCAAATTCTTTGGTCACATTCAAAATATCATGAAGTCCCTCTACTTCTACGCCGCTAACTTCTCGATAAACGCGATAAAACAAATCGTCTTCCGCAGCCATCTCAATACTAGCGATACCAGTACCTAAATCCATATTTTCCAAAACGATGTCTTTGACAAAATCATATCCCGCCAGCGTCTCAATAGATTGATCAATATCCCGCAGCCGTTTTACTTCACTGATAGCGCTGTGTACAGCATCTTCAAATTTCGCCCGCAGCCAATGGTCACAATCCAATTCTTCAATCCATTTAGGCAAACCGATATTGACTTCAGAAACGGGAAATTCAAACAAAATTTCTTCCAAAACGGTCATAATACCTTCTTCATCAATGTTAGCAATATCTACAGGCATGACTGGCACACGATATTTTTCTTCTAATTCGGCCGCTAATTGCAATGTATCTTCATCATCTGGTTCAATGGTATTTAAAACAACGATGAAAGGTTTATCCAATTCTTGTAATTCACTGACCACGCGTTCTTCTGCTGGTACATAAGCCTCGCGGGGCAAATCAGTAATGGTACCGTCAGTAGTAATCAAAATCCCCATGGTTGAGTGGTCGGTAATGACTTTCTTGGTACCAATTTCAGCCGCTTCTTCAAAGGGAATGGGATGATCATACCACGGGGTACGCACCATACGAGGACCATCTGATTCCATAAAGCCTAGTGCGCCTTCGATAGCATAGCCTACACAATCAACCAAACGAATTTTAGCTTCAATACCTTCTTTAACTTCAACATAAATAGCATCGTCAGGCACAAATTTTAACTCTGTCGTCATAATCGTTTTACCAGCACCGCTTTGCGGCAATGAATCTTTTGTGCGGGCGCGGTCATACTCGTCAGTAATACGAGGTAAAACGATGAGATCCATAAATTTCTTGATAAAAGTCGATTTCCCTGTACGCACAGGTCCTACAGCAGAGATATAAATGTTTCCTCCTGTACGATAGGAAATATCTTCAAAAATATTGTTATTGTTGGTGGTTTCTTCCATACCCATTAACTCCTCCTTGATCGGCAGTCTGTTGATTTGGCGTAAACCAAGTTTGTACCATTTATCTTCTACGCCTTGACAGTAATTTATATGGCTGTCGCTGTTGCTTTAGAACAGCGATAAACCAAACATTGGTGTAAAATTTGACCTTCGCCTTCTTCACCATCTTTATTGTTAGAAATCTAAAACCATACAAGCTAATGATTCTCAGCAATAATTTCTAAAATCGCTGACCAATTCGTTGCATAAAAAAATAGGCTGCTGCTTTTAGGATTTTGCTCCTTTTGCAACAACCTTTTAAATCAACTATTCATTCCAATAACCAAAAACAACACGATCGCATCCTTGCCAATCTTTAACAATGGTCACTTGCTGATACATCTCGCGCAGAAATAGTTCTTTTACCGCTTCACCTTGCTGATAACCAATTTCTACTGCCAAAGCGCCGCCAGTTTGTAAAAATTGCTTGGCTTGAGGAATGAGCTGACGATAAAAAAACAAACCGTCATCACCACCCCAAAGCGCCATCTTGGGCTCTTTGAGCACTTCCGGAGCAAGCGTTGCCATCTCTTGAGAAGTAACATAAGGCGGATTGCTGGTAATCAAAGAAAAATAACGCGTCAATCCTTCCGCCGCAAATGGCTCAAAAAGATTACCTTGTCTAAAACGCACTGCTGTCTCCATGCGTTTATTATTCTCTTGAGCAACTGCTAAGGCTTGAAAGGACAAATCACTAGCCCAAACTTCCAGCGCCTCTCCATATTTCGCTAAACTAATAGCAATGGCACCACTGCCAGTACAAATATCAGCGATACGCTTAGGCAGAGGCATATGTTGCAGCAGCTGTAATGATTGTTCTACTAAAATTTCGGTATCAAAACGAGGAATCAGTACATGAGGATTAACCAAAAACGTCATCCCCATAAAATTAGTTTCTCCCAAAATATACTGCAAAGGTTCATCGTCAACTCGCCGTTGAAGCAATTGATGAAATAAGCCGCTCTGTTCATTAGTCAGTTCTTCACGGTCATGCGCTAATAAATGAGCGCGATCATAGCCTAAAACAGAGGCTAGAAGCATTTCCGCCTCTAGCCTCTTGACACTGCCCAATCTTTCAATAGCCTCTTGAAGTAATTCTTTGCCAGTACTCATAACTGTTACGCCATCGCTTTTAATTTTTCCGCTTGATGAGTCATGACCAACGCCTCAATCAATTCGTCAAGATTGCCATCCATAATTTGATCCAATTTATGCAGCGTCAAATTGATGCGATGATCACTGACACGTCCTTGAGGATAATTATACGTTCTAATACGCTCACTGCGATCGCCACTGCCAATCATACCTTTGCGTTGCGCGTCCAACTCGCCATGTTGTTCATTTTGATATTTTTCCAGCAAACGAGAACGAAGCACTTTAATGGCTTTTTCTTTATTCATCTGCTGAGATTTTTCATCTTGACAAGAAACAACCAATCCAGTAGGCAAATGTGTTACACGTACTGCCGACTGTGTTGTATTGACTGATTGCCCGCCGGGACCGCTGGAACAAAATACGTCTATACGCAAATCATTCATATTGATTTCAACTTCGACTTCTTCTGCTTCTGGCAAAACAGCCACTGTTGCTGCGGACGTATGAATCCGTCCACTGGCTTCCGTTGCGGGCACCCGTTGAACTCGATGAACACCGCCTTCAAATTTTAAACGACTGTAAGCGCCTTTTCCTTCGATCATAAATGTGACTTCTTTGAATCCGCCAACATCGGTATAATTCGAATTCATCAACTCTGTTTTCCAACCTTGCATTTCAGCATAGCGAGTATACATGCGATACAGATCGGCCGCAAATAAACCCGCTTCGTCGCCTCCCGTACCGGCGCGAATTTCCATAATAACGTTTTTATTGTCGTTGGGATCCTTAGGCAAGAGTAATACAGTCAGCTGTTCTTCCAGCTTTATTTTTTGTTCCGTCAAATCGTGAATTTCTGCTTTGACCATTTCCTCCATATCCTCATCAAGTTTTTCTTCCAGCATAGCTTTAGAATCTTCTAATTCGGCAACGATCTTTTTATATTGGCGAAAAACAATCACTATATCCTCTAATTCCGACTGCTGCTTAGCATATTTCTGCAATTCTTGAGGATTATTCAGCACCGCAGGATCAGTCATCAATTTGTTAAGTTCTTCATACTTTTCCTCTAAATTCTCTAATTTATCAATCATTTATTTCGGCTCCTTTTATTTTAACAACCTCATTGATTCTTTAGTATACTATATTTTGCTGTTAATAGCAAGATATTGTAACATCGCCAAATAGCGGCCAAAAAGTATCTTCATAAAATATTGTGAAAAATTTCTTTTCGTATTATTTAATTTCATCACCAAAGATGCCCAAAACAATCAACACGTTTTTTGCGTGTTTATCCTTTCGGGCATCTTTTTCCAGTTATTTTTCATAATTTGTCCTCAAAAGATCGGGAAGCCTGCCAACTCCAGTACTTTTTCATCATCACGGTATTTTGTGTCAAAAGTAAAACTTCTTCCCGCTCATTAAGCCAAAAATATCCATTAGCAATATGATCCACCAAACGCCAAGCACTATTTTCAGTCAAATAGCAAAACAATTCTTCCTTGCTGTTTTCATCCGCTTTAGTCAAAAAAGTCGCTGGTTTTTCTTTAATTTTAACAAATTTTTTCTTCTGGCACTTTAGCCGCACGATTCCCTTAAGCAACCCTCGTTTTGCCCAAAGTACTCTGCCCGCCAACGCTGTGGTCAAAAATGCTATTGTGCCAACATTTTTGCTTTTATTCGCCTCTTTCTTCACGATAATCACTCCTTAGATTTTATTATAACATATATTAGAAACCCAACCAATCTTTTTAAACAATATTTCACTATTCCTTAATTATTTTTCACCTTATGAATTCGCTAAGCAACAAAAATAAGATCGCTATTCTTATATTATGAACTATTTTACGCAAAAGCATATATCGGACAATATATTACCTGCTGTGATAAAGATTCTTTGGAAAAATTTTTTCATTTAACGGTGAAAACTAAATAATTTTACAAACCAGTGCAAAAAATTTTGTCCCTTATTTCAAAATATGTTGTTAGCTGAAAACTTCGGCAATTTCACGAAAAGCGATTGAATCCTATCAATGCCAGTGCTATAATCAAAACGGTAAACTGACATTTGGGAGAGGAATTGCAATGGCTGAAAATAATGCAAAATCCGAAGAAAAATCCATTCATGATGGCATTTCGCCCATCAATGTCCCCGAGGGAAATGAAGATGAAATATTTCAGGCGCTTTGGGAATATCTTATTCCACCTTATGGAAAAGCGCAAACAGCACAAGGGGAAATTATCCGAATCGCGGGCAGGGTACAACATGAGTTTTTAGATAACGGCTGTATCAATTGGGATGAAGATTTTCTGAAAATGCTGGACGCCTTTTTGAAATATCTTCAATTAGGCAATGGCTTTAACGAAAAAGATTTAAAAGTCGCAGAAGTTCTGATTCAGCTTTTAAAAGAAAACGGCAATAATGGCTGCATTGATGACCGATTGCTCACGGTTCTATGCAGCTGTGCTATGGCTTGGGTTAAACAAAATCCAGAAGTTATCGCCCCATTGAAAGCAGACTATAGCAGATAAACTCAAAACTCCCCGTCTAGCAGCGTGGAACTGTGTTATAAAGACAGTTCCACGCTTTAGCTTTAACTATTTTAACGAACCATTTTGCGCAATACCCGTTTAAAAAGGAACAAAATTTTCCCGAATAGACGGTATATTGAAACAAAGCACTGTTATCTTAAATAAAATATGCTATAATGAATAAAAAGGAGGTTTTTTTCATGCGAAAATTTTCCATAATTTTTTTAGTTACTCTGTTATTGATAGCGCTGGGCTATGCTTATTTCGTTGTGCCCTCCACTGGCGATCAAGTATTAGTTGCCGTTCAGATTTTACTCAGCGAAGAAGAGAACGGCGAAGCTGTATTTTATGAATTTAAAGAACAAGATAATATGACCAAAGCGTTAACCATTTATGGCACACTGGTTGATCGGCGCAGACCTCGCGATGAAAACCATACAGGAACGGTAGTTTATACCCAAATCGAACGTTCTGGTCGCACGCTTAAAACAACTTTTACTGACTTAGACGGCAGTGAATTTACTGAATTATTAGCAACAGAAGAAGCGCAAAAACAGCATCATAATTGACTATTAAAGCAAAGTAGCCTAAAATGAAGAAAAAAATCATCATTTATCCTGAAACAAACCGCCGTTATATTGGGACGATTTGTTTCAGGATAAACGGATAACGGAGGACAAGCTATGGAAAAAATGAATGAGCCTTCTCAACAGGATACCAAAGCAAAACTCATCTCTCTATTGGTCATGGCGGTTATTTTAGTCACTTTTTGGTATATGTTAAATATCGCGCTGATGACGTTCATTCTGACATTTATTTTTTACCATTTGTTACGTTTGATTCAACAAAAAAGCGAACGATGGCTAAAATGTCAATTGCCGGAAGGCATAATGATCGTCGTCATGTATATTTTAGTAGTGCTTTTAGTAGCGCTAGTCGGCTCTGCTTTTGCGCCGACTGTCATCACGCAGGTCACCGATTTATGTCGTATGCTGGTCAACTTTGATTTTTACGTTTTGGCAGATAGTTTGGGTCCGCAGATCAATGGCTTACTGCAAAGTCTTGATTTCAACAAATATTTTACCGAAGCCGGCGTATTATTAGCAACAGAAGCGACAAAAATCGGTGGATTTGGCGTTAATTTCTTGGTATCGCTTTTGTTGAGTCTGTTATTGCTTTTGGAAAAAGGCGAAATTAAATCTTTCGGTGAAAAGATGGCACAAAGCAAAATTGCTTTCATCTATGAATATTTCATGTATTTCGGCTCCAGTTTTGTTAAAACCTTTGGCGAAGTTATGAAAGTGCAAGTCACTATCGCCTTTATCAACGCCATAGCGTCAGTCATATTACTTTCTCTGATGGGCTTTCCGCAAATCGTGGGATTAGGTTTTATGATTTTCTTCTTAGGGTTGATTCCAGTAGCAGGCGTCATTATTTCGTTAATACCGCTAACTATTATTGGCTTTAACTTTGGCGGTATCAGCAAAGTCATTGGCGTCATCATCATGATCGTAATCATCCATTCATTGGAAGCGTATATTTTAAACCCAAAACTGATGAGCAACAAAACGCATCTGCCAGTATGTTTTGTTTTCATTATTCTGCTGGTTGGCGAACATTATTTAGGCGTTTGGGGACTTTTGATTGGCGTACCTATCTTTATGTTTTTTATGGATATTTTCGGCGTTGATCTTAAATTGGAAAAGCGGCGACAATCAATCCAGCACCAAAAGATTTCAAAAAAATAACAAGCAACCAACAAGCTGTTAACGGAGGGAATAACCTAAATGGAAAATTTTTTAAAGCCGAATATTGTTGAGCAAACTATAGAAGCCTTTTTAAAACAATTAAGCGTTGTCAATCAAGTAATAAACGATTTCATTTGGGGGCCAATCATGCTGGTTCTTTTGATTGGAACAGGCGTCTATTTAAGTCTGCGATTAGGTTTTCCGCAGTTTCGACAATTTGCTTATGTAATGAAAAGAACCGTAGGCACGTTATTGAAAAAACAAACCGCAACCAATAATGCCAACGAAGTCACGCCTTTTCAAGCTGTCGCTACCGCTATGGCAAGTACAGTCGGTACCGGCAGTATCACTGGTATCGCCACTGCCATTGTTTCCGGCGGTCCGGGCGCTATTTTTTGGATGTGGATCAGTGCCTTGGTCGGCATGGTGACCAAATATGCAGAAATCATATTGGCTGTGCATTTTAGACGTCAGAACGAAGCTGGTCAAAATATTGGCGGACCAATGTATTATTTAGAATATGGTCTTCATGCCAAATGGCTGGCTGTTATTTTTTCTTTTTTAACGGCCATCGCCTGCTTTGGCATCGGTAATATGACACAAGCCCATTCCATCGCTACCGCTTTGGACACTACGTTTCATGTCAACCGCACGGTAACAGGAATTATTTTAATGATTGTCGTTGGCGCGGTTATTTTAGGCGGTATTCGCCGTATCGTGGTGGTGAATGAAAAAATCGTGCCTTTTATGGCTGTATTTTATGTTACTTGCGCCGTTATTACGCTTATCGCTAACTATCGAGCCGTACCGAATGCACTGGCGTTGATTTTCCGTGAAGCCTTCAACTTTCAAGCAGCTGCCGGCGGCACATTAGGCTATGGTATTATGTTGGCTATGCGTTATGGTTTCGCCCGCGGCGTCTTTTCCAATGAAGCCGGCTTGGGTAGTGCGCCTATTGCTCACGCTGCCTCTAATACCAAAGATCCTGTAGAACAAGGATTATGGGGAATGTTTGAAGTATTTTTCACCAGTATTGTTATTTGTACACTCTCAGCACTAGTTATTTTGACCAGTGGCTTATGGCAAGGCACCACACTGGAAGGTGCAGAATTAAGCATCGCCGCTTTTAATCAATCCTTGCCTTTCATTGGCGGTATAGGCGTTACCATTGCTACAGTTCTTTTCGCTACTTCCACCATATTCGGTTGGGCTTATTACGGCGAAAAATCTATTGAGTATCTCTTTCCCAATAGCAAAACAGCTATTTTAATTTATCGCATGATTTATGTACTGGTCGTTATTATTGGCTCAAAAGGCAGTTTGACGCTGATTTGGGATATTTCCGATACCATGAACGGCATGATGGCCATTCCCAACTTAATTGGGATTTTAGGCTTAAGCGGCGTGGTCATTAAACTAACCAAAGAACATTTTGCCACCATCAAAAAATAAAACCGAAACGAAAGCCACACGTTATCAATAATTAAACACCATTGTCTGGGGAATATTTTCGCTCTTTCTTAACGGTCGCTTTATTGACACGAGCCAATATTCCCCCATCTATTGTTCAAACGCTTTGCTCAGATATTTTATCCGCTCCCAAACTGCGCCAAAAGATTGCCCCGCTTAACGTATATGTATATGGTTAACAAGACTACACCAAATCGACGAGTAAACTCAGCATGTAGTCAAGTATTCCTGCAAAAAATTGCAAAAACAGCTTACTGTTGGTGAAGATTCCGCTTTATTATAAACCAAGCAATTGTCAATGACGCCATTATTTTTGATAGGAATCATGGCAATTTGCTGGCGAATTTTTTCATTTTGCAGTGTATCCGAGCGAGGAGAAGCAATTTTACAGCCCAAGCCCACATACCCTTCTTCGACAATCTTATCATAAAATACATAGCCATTGCTGGCGATAAACAACGTTTCTATTTCTTTGATAAATTGATGCAAAATCTTGCTCCAAAAGCCATCTTTCAAACTATTATGAGCATAAATGACAAAGCGACTACCTCGCAATCGATTATAAGTCACCCTTTCATACTGAGCCAGCGGCGAACGCTGATTAACAATAATGCAAACTTGATCCGTCGTTATTTTTTGCCAAACGTATTCTTGCAAAAACGGCTGCGGAACAATAGCTGTCGG
>CATJSX010000103.1 GCA_949743265.1 uncultured Peptococcaceae bacterium | reverse complement strand
TGATACCAATCATTCATTTTTGATTCTCCCATAAATTTGTCGCCGTTCCGTAAGATTTTCTTCGTCGACAGCGATACTGGCTAACTGATCTAAGGCTTCTAAATAACAATTCAAAAAATACTTGGCGAATTTAGGCTTCATACGCGCCAGCTTGACTCGTTGATCGTCCGTATAAATATTTTCGTCATTAGCAATAGCCAATAACAGCAAAAATTTTGGTCCATAGACGTATTCATCAACAAAGTGAACGACTTTGCCCAATTCATCGCTTTCCTGACTAATGGAGCGTAAAGCATTTGCTAATTGGATTACCGCTTCTTTTTTGCCGATAGGCAGCGTACAGAAAATACTATAAATTTCCCAGATTACCTCGCGGAAAATCAAGCGTTGCTCGCTGCTACCCAGCGCCATATAAGTCATTTGTTCTTCAATAACCGATTTTTCCAATAATAAGTTTTCTTGCTTGAGAGAACGCTGAACGTCATCGGCGTCAAAAAGTTCGTCAAGTATCATGCGTTGACTGACCATTTGCTCAATGGCGGCGATCGTTTCGTTCTGATAAAACCAATTACTTTTGAGTAATTCTTTATCCAACAAATCACACAGCAATTGTTGATAAAATACCATTATTTTCACCTGCCAGCCAAAATTTTCTTGTTACTTTTACTTTATCATAATTTGAACTTTAAAGAAAGGACTTTTTTTCATCAAAACGATTTGTTTTGAGTACATTGCCGTTAAAAATATCAAATAATTGTTCTTGAATTTAATGATACGCGCCTAATCAGAGCGACTGAATTAGGCGCGTTTTCAGACAAGCCAAAGAATAGATTTATAGAGATTGTCGGCTTTGTGCCAAAATTTTTCCTAGCAAAGTTTCTTCTAGTCGCTCAATAGCAGTAAAATCTATCATTTCCTGGTACAAATCGCCTATAGTATCACCTAATCGTTGCATTTCTTTCAATAAATTATCGATGCGCGCTAAATCATTGCTCCAGAAGGAACATTTATTTTTTTCTAACGCAGGCTCTCTGGCAGTTTCTTTGTACGTTAACAATTCTACAAAATCATCACCCAAACTTCGAGCGGCAATAGCAATTTCTTTTTGGGGTAGAATCAATAATTCGATCAAATCGTCATAAAGACAATCATGATATGCCTCACATATTAATCCTGCTTTGACCGCTTCATTAGCCAAGTCTTTTAAGATATGACAGCCGCTTTTATAATTTACACCGTTTAGATAATATTTTTTGCGAGTGTCTTTTAAAATGCTGTGATAATAATCAGTCTGTCCTTCGCCAGTCAACGTTTGAGCAAAACGGTTAATCAAAACGCCATCGCTTTCAAAAAACAGCATTTTGGCTAAGCGATCTACTAGATGATCAGTCTGTCGTTCAGTAAAAGCAAGTCCTCCATCGTCATTAGTCAGTTTTGCCTGCTCTTGCCAAAGGTATTCATATAATAGTTCCAAATCAACCGCCATTTGTTCTTGTAAATCTTTGAGTTTCGCTTCAAAAATCATATACTGTTCTGGCAAAATAAATTGGTCCAAATCAATAGTATGATACGGATTTTCAGCATCGTCGTTCACTTTAAGCCGTTTGGCGTCAGCCATCAAAAGTTTCAGCTGCGGTACAGCAACGCCTTCTAAATCCCACGGATTGTTTAGACCGTGAATCAGCTCTATATGATAGCCGCGATCGTTGAGTAGGATGCCTATTTGCCGAGCGATGCGAGAACGAATTTGTGTCGACGCACCAGATAAACCAATAATATGCTGATAGGTTTTGCTCGCTTCGTCAAAAAATGAGCGATAGCCGTTTACCGTATGGCTGGATAAAAAATAATCGGTCGTTCTGCCTATTCTGATTTTCAATAACCAACCCTCCTTTGTTTCTCATACTTTAATGTATTATTTTCAAATGTTGTTGGTGCGTAAGTTTTAAAAGTGGCTTTCTAACGGTCTATGCAGTGCAAAGAATACATACAATGAAATGGATAAATGAGGCGATTATATAATTTATTTATAAGGCAATATAAAATAACAGCCATTGTTAAAAGTAATATATATTTGATATGATAATTTTATAAAGAATAAGCGCTTATTCTCCTCAGTTATCATCACAACTTTATTAAAGGTGGTTAAAAAGCTATGAATGAAAACGATGCAAAACAAGGATTACAGTTCGGCGTGTCACCAGCTTATCTGATCAATAGCATTGTTGCCTTGTTGATTATGATTGGTTTTAAGTATGTTGTGCCTGCAACGGAACCGTTGACGCCTCTCGGAGTAGAAATTCTAGGCATTTTCTTAGGTACGTTGTATGGTTGGTTAATTGTGGGCGATGTGGTTTGGCCAAGTATCGCTTGTTTGATTTTTTTGGGGCTTAGTGATTATACCAGTGTAACGGCTGCTTTTTCCAGCGGCTTTGGGAATAATACAGTTTTATTGATGCTGTTCTTTTTTCTGTTTACCAATATTATCAATTCAGCAGGTATTATCGAATATGTAGCGCAATGGATCGCTACTAGAAAATTTGCTTATGGTAAACCGTGGATGTTATCGTTTTTACTGATGATTGCAGCTATTGTAACATTCTTTATGGTATCTGCTACAGCGGCTTGTTTAGTCATGATTCCGTTAATTAAAAGCATTGCGTTGCTTTACGGTTTTAAGCCAGGCGACAAGTGGCCCATGCTGATGATGGGCGGTTTAGTTTATGTAGGCAGCACCAGTTATTTGATTTTGCCGTATAAATCATTGCCGTTAATCGTTTTTGCTAGTTATGAAGCGACAACGGGCGAAACCATTGCCTATGCGCCTTATATGTTCGTTATCTTTGTTTCGACAGTAGTAGCGCTGATTTTATTCTTGACGGCTTGTAAATTTATCTTTAAACCAGATGTTTCAAAAATTATTAACTGCAATATTGCTTTTGATAAAAAAGCGCAACTAAGCGCTTATCAAAAATTCGTCTTGGGCTTTTTCGTTGTAGTTTTGTTGCTTTTAATGTTGCCTAATATTTTGCCCGGTTCGCTGTTTATTGTGGCTTTATTGAAAAAAATTGGCAATACAGGTATTTTGGCAATCGCTATCGTTTTTTATTTGGCATGCCAATTTAAAGAGGGCATTACGCTCAATCAACTTTTTGCCAAAAATGTGTCGTGGACGATTATTTTTCTTTTAGCGGCAGCAATGGCAATTTCTGGCGCTTTTACAGCAGAAGCCACCGGCATTTCTCCGTGGATGTCTGCGATGGTAACGCCTATTGTTGCTGGCCAAAGTCCGTTTATTTTCATCGTTTTGGTTTGCTTTATTTGTTGCATTTTGACTAATCTTGCTAATAATCAGGCGGTATGCGCTATTTTTACCCCTATCATTCTTTCGATTGGCATGGCATTTGGCGCCAATTTACCGACTTTAGTTGCCTGCATGATGGCAGCCTGCAATGTGGGGATGGTAACGCCTCCAGCAAGCGCTACCGGAGCGCTGCTGCACGGCGATAAAGAATGGGTGCCGGGCAAATCGGCGTACAGTTATGGTTTGATTTATAGTGCGTTCAATTTATTTAATGCAATATTTATCATTTATCCGCTAGGTTGTTTGTTGATGTAGCATTGTAAATGTGCGACAGATGATCTGATTGATTCTGTCGCATATTACATAGTTATAGAGAGAAAAAATAATGTTATCAATATTGCTCAATAACGGTGTATAAACAAAAGAACTTATGCAAACTTTCCTATAAATGATATGATATTTATAAGGCATATCAATAAAAAAGAATTAAAAGGAGCGAATGTTATGACAAAACCAGCTTATAAAGAAAAATATCCTCATCTATTTGAACCGTTAGTTATTAAGCGGGGGAGAAACGAAGTCGTTTTTAATAATCGCGTGATGATGTCGCCTGTGGGTATCGTCGCTACTGGCGGTGGTGCCGATAACGGACGAATTAACGCTTTTGGCGTTGATTATTGGAGCGGTATTATTCGCGGCGGTTTTTCTTCCGTAGCACTGCCAATGGAGATTCCTGCTGAAGGCGCTCATGCCGGCGTTTTCAATATGGATCCTGAACAAGTTAATTATATGAATATGCATCTTTTGCAACGTTCGGTACATGCGTATAATGGAAAAACTTTTGCCGAATTGATTCATGGCGGTCGCTGCATGGTGGCAAAGGGCGTTGAATTAAAAGCCGCGGCTGATTCCGAATATCAAGGACGCCATGTTAAAGGCATGGACAAAGACGATATGGAAGAAGTTTTGCAGTTATGTCGAGAATTTGCCCGCCAAGCCAGACGTTCAGGGTTTGACGGTATTATGGTACACATGGCGCATGGTTGGTTGTTTCACGACTTTTTGTCGCCTTTGACCAATACGCGTACGGACGAGTTTGGCGGTTCAGTAGAAAATCGTTGCCGTTTTCCGTTAATGGCATTAAAAGCTATTCGAGAAGTCATTGGCGATGATTTAATTATTGAATTGCGCTTGAATGGCAACGACGAAATGCCTGGCGGTATTGAACCAGAAGATGCGGCGCAGCAAGTTTTGTTATTGCAGGAATATGCCGATATGATTCATATTACTTGCGGTACGCGTGTAGATGTGACCAGTCGTCCTAAGATGCACCCGACTAATTATTGCCCGACTGAACACAATGCTTATGCTAGTGAAATTGTTAAAAATACGCCGGGTGTCAAAATTCCTATTGGTGTTGTTGGCGCTATTAGTGATCCCCAACGAACGGAAAAACTTTTAGCAGAAGGCAAAGCCGACTATGTACTTATGGCTCGTGCCGCTATTGCTGATAATAATTGGGTTAATAAAGTTAAAGAAGGGCGTGAAGATGACATTCGTCCTTGCTTGCGGTGTTTGTATTGTTTGGATCATGGTCGTCGCAAAGCCAAAGTCAGCGGCAAAGAATTAGCAATGGCGGCTGAAGTGAGTTTCGATCGTCGTTGCGTAGTCAATCCGTTGTCTATGCAAGGAATCAGCAAGAAAATGTTTCCACAGCCTTTGAGAAGCAAAACGGTCGCTATTATCGGCGGCGGCGTTGCTGGCATGAACGCGGCGCTTAGTGCGGCAGAACGAGGACATGAGGTAACAATTTTTGAAAAAACGGATCGTTTAGGCGGACAGGCGCTGCTTTCTGACGTTATGTGGTTTAAAAAAGAAATGAAAGCTTATCATGAATGGTTAGAGCGTCAAGTAAAAAAACAATCAAAGATTAAAATCATGATGCAGACAGAAGCAACGCCAGAATTGATTTCCCAATTAAATCCTGATGTAGCCATCGTTGCTGTTGGTGCAGAACAAATTGTACCGCCTATTTCCGGCGTTGAAAAAGCGGTTATGGCTTTTGATGTTTTTGGTCATGAAGATCAACTGGGACAGAAAGTAGTTATTATTGGTGGCGGCGATATTGGCTGTGAATTATCCATTCATCTCTCCGGTTTAGATCATAAATGCACTATCGTGGAAATGAGCCACTATCAAGCAGGCAACGCCGAATTAACGGAACGCATGTCGATTTTAGAATGGATGGAAAAAGAACACGTTACTACGCTTTTGGATACGCAAGCGTTAGAAATTGCCGAAAATGGCGTCAAAATTAAAAACGAAGCAGGAGAATCATTCTTAGAGGCTGACAGTGTTATTGTTTGTACTGGTACTCGTGCTTTAAGCGGTTTAAGAGATACTTTCCGCGATGTGGCATTTGATGTTATCAATATTGGCGATTGTAAAAAAGCGTCTAACATGCAGCATGCTATCGAAACAGGTTTTGACGCTGGTTATATCCTCTAAAAACTTAATTTAACAGAAAAAGCAGATAGGAGCGGACCATATGCGATTAGAACAGCTGAAATATTTGGTAGAAATCGCCAACTGCAAATCAATCAATAAAGCGGCGCAAAATTTATACGTTACGCAACCGGCTTTGAGCATGGCGATCAATGCCATGGAGGAAGAATTGCAATACCCGCTTTTGAAACGAACCAAAAAAGGCGTTATGCTAACGGAAGACGGCGCCAGAGTGCTCAAAGAAGCTCAAATGGTTTTGGATACTATTCAAAATTGGTATTTGGTTAAAGATGAGCAAGAATACATTATGGAAGGCGTTGTGCATTTGCAAGCAATTCCTAGCGTTTGTGTCGCTTTATCTGATAGCTTAATTCTTGATCTGCAAAAACAATATCCGCTGCTTTCTATTTTTCTTCATGAAAAAACGCCGCAGCACATGATTACTGCTTTGAGCAACAGTGCGGTGAATATTGGCATCACCTCTTGCTTTCAAAGTAAAGAAGCTAAATTTTTGCACAAAGCAGAGGAAAATAAATTACATGTGGAAAAATTGGCTGATGACGAGCGCTGTATCATACTCAGCGCCAAAAATCCTTTGTCCAAAAAAGATTATTTGAGTAAAAAGGATATGAAAAATTTGACCTTGGCTTATTACTCTGATTTGACTGATGACATTTCCGAATTCTATCGCAAATACTTTAATCCTGATCGTTGCTTTCGACTGAACAATCGGGAAAGCATCTTGCAGTTGATTGCCGAAGATGGTGCGGCAGGCGTATTTCCTGCCAAAACAACTGGCAGCAGTTTATTTATGCGGCAAGGATTGGTAAAGGCTGTTCCTATGGAAGGTATGGATACGAAAATTTCTTACTATATTCTTTATCCAGAGCCAAAAACGTTGTCAGTCAATGAAATTCGTTTGTTGGACATTATACGAGAACAATTTGAAACTATTATTGACCGTACGACCAACTGTCCTTGATAGTTGGAGCGGGCAGTTTAATAAAATTAAGGAGAGATTTTCATGAAACCATCTTATAAAGAAAAATATCCTCATTTGTTTGAACCGATGTTTGTCGGCAAAAATAAAGTACGTTTTAACAACCGCGCTTGTATGGCGCCTATTGGCTCCATTGCCACTGGCGGCGGTGAAGACAGCAACGGACGCATCAATCAATATGGTATTGATGCGTGCATGAATTACATCCGCGGCGGTTTTTCTACCGTTGCATTGCCAATGGAAGTTCCCATTGATGGTGGACATGAGCATATGCTCAATTTGAATCCGAAAACCTGCAATCAAATGCATTTTCATCTTTTGCAGCGCTCGGTACATGCTTATCGAGGATTGACTTTTGCTGAATTGTTACATTGCGGACCTTTTGTCAATCTGCCTGATTATCCACGTTTAGGGGCGGATACTTATGTGACCAGCGGTTATCAAGTTAAAGCTGCTACCAAAGAAGATATGGAAGGCATTTGTCAATTATTTGCACAATATGCTGTTTGGGCTAAAATTGCTAAATTCGACGGCTTAATGATTCATATGGCGCATGGCTGGTTGTTTAACCAATTTTTATCACCGCTGACTAATCATCGCACGGACGAATTTGGCGGTTCGGTAGAAAATCGTTGCCGTTTTCCGTTAATGGTACTCAAAGCGATTCGCGACGCTGTTGGCGATGATTTGTTGATTGAATTGCGCTTGAATGGTAATGATGAAGTAGAAGGCGGTATTTTGCCAGAAGATGCGGCGCAACAAGTTTTGTTGTTGCAAGAATATGCCGATATGATTCACATTACTTGTGGGCATCGTGTTGACGCGCTTTCACGACCGAAGCAGCACCCCAGTAATTTCTTCCCTATGGCGCATAACGCTTATGCTAGTGAAATTGTTAAAAATACGCCAGGCGTCAAGATTCCTATTGGTGTTGTCGGTGCTGTCTATACGCCAGAAATAGCAGAAGAGATTTTAGCTAAAGGGCAGGCAGACTATATTTTGATGGCGCGTTCGGCGATGGCTGATCCAGAAATTATCAAAAAAGCCAAAGAAGGTAGAGAAGATGATATTCGCCCCTGTCTGCGCTGTAATTATTGTATGGACCATGGTCGCCGTGAAGCGCTCACTACAGAGTTGCATTTGCTGAATCATCCCAGCTATGACCGTCATTGTGCAACTAATCCACTGGCATTTCAAAGCGCTTCAAAACGCAATTTTCCACCAGCTGAGCGCGTCAAACGCGTCGCTGTCATTGGCGGCGGCGTGGCTGGCATGAATGCCGCTATCAGTGCCGCCGATAGAGGACATAATGTCGTCTTGTATGAAAAAACCAATCAATTAGGCGGGCAAGCGTTATTGTCTGATGCGATGCCATTTAAAAAAGAAATGAAGCTTTTTCATGAATATTTGGCACGTCAAGTAGGGAAACGACGCAATATTATGGTTATGATGAATACGACGGCTACGCGTGAAATGATTGACGAATTAGATTTTGATGCGGTTATCGTAGCGGTAGGCGCTGAACAGATTGTTCCCAAAATTCCCGGTATCGAAAAAGCTATGCTTTCTTTTGATGTTTTTGGACATGAGGACGAAGTAGGCAAAAAAGTTTTGATCGTCGGTGGTGGCGATATTGGCGTAGAATTGGGTATTCATTTGAATCAGTTGGGTCATGAGAGCACCATTGTGGAAATGGGTCACTATATTGCCTCTAGAGCACAACTAACGGAACGAATTTCTTATTTAGAAGTAATGGAACAAGAAAAAGTCGTCACTATGGTGGATACTGCTTGTGTGGAAATTACCGATAAAGGTGCTTACGTTGACAATGCTGATGGTCGACAATTTATAGAAGCTGATACAGTCATCATTTGTGTAGGAACCAAACCTTTAAGCGAAGAACGCGATAAATTTATTGATACAGCTTTTGATGTCATCAATGTCGGCGATTGTGTCAAAGCCTCCAGCATTGTGCATGCTGTGCATACGGGATTTGATGCTGGTTTAACTATTTAATTATAACATCATATAAAATCCCTAGCTGTTGACAATAGCTAGGGATTTTTTGATTCAATTTTTATAGATGGTTAATTTGACGAGCGCATTACGCTTCAAACTGTGTTGAAAAAATAAAGATTCAAAAAGGTATATACGGTGAAAAGGTGAAAAAAAGCAGCAAGAGCAAAAGATTATGCTTTAAAATCTTTATAAAAATTAGCGTTGCAACTGATAGGGAAGTCTTCAGCATAGACTCTCAATCAGCTGCAAAAATATCAATACAATACAGAAGCAAGAAAACGCTATAGATATTTGATATAAACTGGAAATACAGTTATTTTTTCCAGAACTTCCAAATTTTTTTGGGCAGTTGCGTCTTTAACTTTTTCGGTGAATTCCTTTGATGTCAACTGCAAAATTATCCTCATACACACTTTTGGTGTCTCGACCATTTCTGATGCTACTTTTTTTGTAGCAAAATCTTAATTTTCTTTTATTATTTCAAATTCAATTTCTCCCGATGAACCCGGTGCAATGTCATATTTCTCAAAAACGATGACTGGACGGTTATACCCATTGATATAGAACTTTACATCTTCTGAAATTCCTGTGAAGCCTCCTTCTTCTGCTGTAAAAAATGTTTCTCCTGATTTTTGTCTTTCAGCAATCTGTTTCTGAATGCTTTCATTTGCCAATTCAATATAATCATCGCCAAGCATATCCTTTAATGTGATCATTTTTCTTGTTCTTAAGTCCATATTGTAATATTTTGACTCGCTATTAGCATTTGTCCAGTTTTCAGTGCTTCTTACAACAAAGGAAAGGTAGTTGTTGTTATGCTGCTTAATTTCATAGTCAATGATAATTTTTATGCTGTGTTCTGCCCATTCTTCCGGCGTTCCTCCTGTTTCCAAATAGGCAACCCTGTATTCTTCTGCATGACGAACTGCTTCGTCGGCATATTGATTACAGCGGATAAGGATTTCTTGATTGATATCATCCATGAGTGTTCCAGTATCCTCTGCAATCATCTCAAGCGTGGGAATCTCTACAGATACCGCTATGTCATCTTTTTCTGTTTCATAAGAGCGAAATGTTACTATCTGGATCAACTCGCCTATTACAGGGAGTTGTCCCATTTCTTTGGCAAATACAGGACTCGTATTCAAAGCTGCCGTAAAAAGAATGCATACAACGGCTGCTGTTACTTCGATATTGCGTATTATCCTTTTAAATTTGTTTCTTCTTTTTTCTTCTTGCTGTTTCCTTGAATTTTGTATCTCTTGTTGTATCCGTATATTAAGTTCTTCCGGGATCGTAATTTGGTCATATCTTTCTTTCATTGTTTCTAATTTACCCATATATCTGCCTCCTGAATATTTTCTTTTAATTGTTTTAAGCCGCGATAGAGTTTGGTTTTAACCGTGTTTAGATTCAATTGAGTAATACAAGAGATTTCTTTTAAAGACAAATCTTCAAAAAAACGGAGCTTTATAATTTCCTGTATATCCAGTTCTAATTTGTCTAATTCTTTTTCTATGTCATCATTCGATTCATAACCTTTTTCATAATACATCTCCTCCTGATTTAGATCATCGTTGGTCAGTAAAAGTTTTTTTTGTTTTTTTAATGCTGTCAGACATTCGTTAATCAATATTCTATAAAACCATGTCTTGAGCGCATTTTCGTTTTTTATACTTTCATGCGCCTCAAGTGCTTTACAGACTGCGCTTTGGACAACATCAAGAGCGTCTTCTTGATGTCTGGTATAACTATAGGCCACTCTATAAAAACGGTCTTGATTTTGCAGGATATACTGAATTAACTTTTCATACAATATTTGTTTCACAATAAGCGCACACCTTTCTGTCCTTTTACTATATAGATTTTTTGAGTATCTGAAAAGTTTCAAAAAAGGGAAAATATTTGCTTGGCAATAACAAGATAATAGAAATCGCTATGAACTGAGTATGATCTGTTATCATGAGATAAACTCAATAAGTCATGGTTGGTGTGCTAATGAGTAATAACTTCAATGGGGCATGTTCGGCGAATTCTGCGTATATGTTCAACTTTTCAAATCATAGGAAACTGTTCATGAGAAAGAGGCTTTGGGTTCTCATTGTTGTAATTTTTAATCAGATTTATGTGTTAAAGTTTGATTTATACTAGCAGAAGCACATCGATATCTGAAAGTGACGATTATCTTATGGCATTTTTGGGTTTCTGTCTGTCAAAACTACATATTTTTTTAGAAACGATATAAACTAAAGAAAGAAAAATTTGCCTAAAGGAGTCTGCTATGAATAAACAAAGAATACTGCTTTTCCCCATCGGTTTTATCGCTGGTATACTTTGTGGTCTTTTCGGTACAGGTGGCGGCGTGGTAATTGTTCTTTTCATTGCTCTTTACTTGCAGTTAGATCAGCATATTGCACAAGCGACGGCTATCTCTATTACATTTGTTGCCGCTACTGTCTCTAGCGTTATTTATTATTTTCATGGTAATTTAGCGTGGTCAATCATTTTGCCCATAGCTGCCGGTTCTATTATTGGCGGTTATCTTGGCGCGAAAATGATGAATCGCGTACCCAGCAGTTATTTAAAACGATTCTTTGGACTTTTTATGATTTTATCGGGAATGAGGATGATTTTTTAATGATACTCTTTGTTTTAGGCATCGTTACAGGTATTTTGAGCGGCATGGGGGTTGGCGGCGGTATTTTGCTAGTACCAGTGTTGGTTTATTTTTTTCATACCCCGCAGCAAATTGCACAAGGTGTCATTTTATCCACTTTTTTGCCCACGGCTCTTGTTGCATTGTATACGCATTATCAACATGGGTATATTAAATTCCGTTTAACTGTTATCTTAGCCAGCTGCGCTTTTTTTGGCGCTTTAGGCGGCGCTTGGCTGGCTAATATCATGAACGGCGACATATTAAAAAAATGCTTTGGTGTTTTTTTGCTCGTTATGGGATTATATGAATGTTTTGCACATAAAAAAACGCCTTCTGATAAAAATTGCATTGACGATAAATAGCGGCTGTATCACCTTCCATTTTGCGCAGCAGTTTGCTGATACTTTTTTGCAATTCTTATGACGGCTCATTTGATCTGCATATGACCAATTTTTTTCATCAATTGTGTGAAGCAAACCTTTAATTTGAAGAAAATACTGGACGCTGCTATTACGACATGCTTTGATAAGTTTTAAGCCGCTAAATTTTCTGCACTGCTTTATTCACCAATAGAGCTTCCTATGAATATAGTAACAGTAACTGAGAATACTAGGAGGCGTTAATATGAGCAGAACCCGCCAAATTTCTGCAGTCGATGTCAAAATGCGTGAGCAAATTCGACCGACTTTTTCTTCACAGCGAAGCAGAACGAATTATTATGTGCCGATGAATTATAGTAAAAATCGTCCTAGTTTGCTTAATCGTTTGCACAGCGGCAACACGCAGGCAATTTTGACTAACGGCTGCAATTCCATGCGCGATTTGTGCAGCAGCGTCCAATCCATTACCAATGATATTACCAATTTATTAAATTCTGTAGAAAGCATTTTGCCGATTATTGCAACTTACCTTTCGGCGCCGCCCAAAGAAACCATCTCTATTTCTCCTGAAACAGCTAAAATGAACGAATCGCATCATGAAACCCTTAATACAGCAAATGCTCCTGAACAGCAGAGACCAGTAGTACCGCCGCAGCCAGCACAGCCGCAAACAGTTCCGCAGCCAGCAAGTCAACAAAATGCGCCTCGTTTACGTCCAGAAGACATTCAAAAATTTTTGGAAAACCCTTTAGTCAAAAATTTAATTACCAATTTTATGCAAAATCCTCCGCCTATGGGCAATGGTTAAGAATTTATCGCCATAAAAATTTCGCCAAAAGAAAATAAAACTCTGTGTATTGGAAAATATTCTGGTGCACAGAGTTTTTGCTTTTATTAGGGCAAACAAAAACATATCAAGAAAAAGTTATAAAAATGTGTCAATCAATAGCGAGGTATTGATTTTTGATTGATAGCATGCTATATTTATGTTTAAGGAGGTGAAACAGTGAGCGAGTGTCTTTATTTTGTCAAGCGAATTCACGATGAGGTTGAAAAACAAGTTAATAACGCGCTGCATTCTGACGATCTTACGATGGCACAAGCTGAAACACTACTGTTGCTGCAAAAAAGCGCTGAAAAGCAACTGTCTTTGAAAGAACTAGAACGTGGTTTGCATGTGGCACAATCAACAGCTGCAGGAATAGTTAGCCGTTTAGTTCAAAAAGAGTTTATTGAAACTTTTGTCGATGCGCAAGATAAACGAATCAAAATTATTGGTATGACTAAAAAAGGGGAACAATACTGTTATATTGCCGAGCAAAATTTGGAAAAAATTGAAGTTGATATTTTATCGACTTTAACAGAAGCAGAAAAAAGTATTTTGTTGATTTTACTGACCAAAATTCATCAGTCTTTAAAATGAAATGCCCACTAATGGTGGGTTTTTTATTCGATAAATCAATCGCATGCTATTAAAATTATAGGTAAAATTAGGAGGTTATTATATATTATGGAAAATCAAGAAACATTGGAAGTATTCAGCAAAGCGCCTATTGCTGTTGCCGTATTTAAAAATGCTTTACCTGCTATGGTAGCTATGCTGATGGTATTGCTTTACAATTTGGCCGATACGTTTTTTATTGGCCAAACACATGACGCTTTGCAAGTAGCTGCTGTATCTTTGGCAACGCCATTATTTTTGTTGTTTATGGCAGTTGGAACAGTTTTTGGCGTTGGCGGCACATCAGTAATATCTCGTGCTTTAGGAAACAATAGACATCATTATGCCAAGAAAGTTTGCGCTTTTTGTATGTGGGGTTCTGTAGCGACAGGCATTGTTATGTCTGTTTTGATGTTAGTTTTTATGGAGCAAATTTTGCCTATATTGGGCGTCAGTGCGGATACGTGGCAGTTTACGGAAACTTATTTAAAAATTGTGATTTGCAGCGGTCCTTTCGTGTTGATTGCTAATTGTTATTCTAATATAATCCGTGCGGAAGGACATTCTGGCGCAGCCATGACGGGGCAGTTATTAGGCAATCTTTTGAATATCATTCTTGATCCGATTTTAATTTTAGGCATGAAATGGTCCATTGCCGGCGCAGCTATTGCTACTGTAATTGGCAATGTTTTTGGGGCGCTTTACTATGTTGCTTTCTTTTTGCGTGGCAAATCTGCTCTTAGTATTAGCTTAAAAGAAGTGACTTTAAAAAATGGTGTATGTAGTAATGTATTGGCAATTGGTATTCCGGCGGCTTTAGGAGCGATTTTAATGAGCATTTCCCAAATCATTCTCAATGATCAAATGCTTGATTATGGTGATATGGCTATTGCCGGTATGGGGGTTGCCATGAAAGTTGTTGTCATTACAGGTATGCTTTGTATGGGACTTGGGCAAGGTATACAACCATTATTAGGTTATTGTGTCGGCGCTGGAGCATGGGAGCGTTTTCAAAGAGTTTTAAAATTTTCGCTTGCTTTCGCGTTGATGCTTGGTATTGTTTTAACAGGTCTTTGTTATTGGTTTCTTGAACCAATCGTTAGCGTTTTTCTGACAGAACCAGCGGCATTTGAGTATGCTGTACAGTTTTCGCAAATTTTGCTGACTACCGGTTTTCTTTTCGGTGTGTTTTATGTACTGATGAACGCATTGCAAGCCATGGGAGCGGCTACAGACGCTTTGATTGTCAATGTAAGCAGACAAGGAATTATTTTTATTCCATTGGTGTTTATTTTAAAAGCGCTTATGGGCATTACTGGTTTAATTTGGGCTCAGCCGACGGCTGACATACTTTCTTTGTTGATTGCTCTGCTGCTTTATTGGAAAACGTCGCAAAGAATGATGATAACGGCATTATCATCATAGAAAAATTTTGACGAAAATGCAAAAAATTATATTAAAATTATTATATTATGCAGAAAACTGACCGTGAAATTGGGCAGCTTTTTTTGTGCGATGATATATAGTAGTTTTCAGCAGAAAACTACTATAATTTGCTTGCTAATTCCTCTTTAACAGCCATATCAACAGTGCAAACAGACCAAAAAACCAAGAAAAAGAAAATGAGAGCCAGAATGCTTCGGCTCTCATTTTCTATGCTGTTTTATTCAAGGCTGGGTTCTCAACTATTTCAATACGAATGTAGTTGAAGAGGGAATAAACTCGTTCAAAATATTGATGACAATACAAATTGTCACTACAATTCCTAGTATATCCCATACAAGTTCCTTTTCTTCAAACTCATCTATGCTTGCATAGTGACCATTTTTCCATGCCCATTCATTTCCTTTTATGCCGCACACGATCATCCAAAACGTTCCAAAGAATGGAATAAAGCATAAAAATGTCCAATAACTTCTGTGAAAGATACCCCATATGACATTTAAGCTAAATGCTCCCCAATTCCATTTTCTAAGATTTTGTTTTTTATCCATGTTACCATAACCACCGTTTCATCGTTTTGGCTGAATAGCAGGAACACTATTGAACTGGTCGATTTTGAATTTTGTTGTATAGTTCGTATACCGTATGGAGACGCCTACATCACCATAGTATTCAAAATATGGAACACTCTTAGCAGCTAACGATGCTAGCGTCTCAGAACTACCAAAAGAACCATTAAGTTTTCCAATGA
>CATJSX010000102.1 GCA_949743265.1 uncultured Peptococcaceae bacterium | reverse complement strand
TTAAATTGCATTTTGGAGGGAAATTATGGCGTACACAGATTGCGAAAATGAATTGGAAAAAGAACTTCAGGAAGAAATTTATGAGATGAATTTAAAAAACAGCCAAAAGGGTAGCGTTGGGCAGTCCCTTGAGGCGCTTTTAAGTGGCTACACAATGGACAAGCTGAAAATATTGGCCTCAGAAAATGAAATTCCTAATCGCTCCAAGATGCGAAAAGGTGAGTTGGTAGCGGCATTACAAAAAGCTGTACTTGATGAAGAATCCATAGTACAACAGATGATGATCATGCCGGAAGAAGAATATCAGTTTCTCCATGATGTGGCACACGGCAGTACGTTTGCCGATCAAGCGATTTCGCCAGTATTTTATGGGTATGCTGCACAACGAGGCTATGTGTATGTGTTGGATGATCACGGCGTACTTTATTATGACATGCCTCCAGAAGTCAAGAAGCTTTTTATTGAGCATGAAGATGCTGAAACGTTGAAGAAAGCAGCTGATTTGCGTTTGAAATGGGAATATATCGAAGGCATGACCAATTTTTTTGGCATTACTACTTTTGCAGAAGTGGCAGAACTGTACAATCAGTATAATGATGCTGACCTCAGTGCTGACGATTTTGGCGACGTCTATCGTTTATTTTCTCAACGGGAGCAGTTAATTACTTATTACAGAGAACATTTAGTCAATGGTTTTTTGCTGGAAGAAGGCGAATTTGAAGAACTTTATCTTGTACAGCAGAAATATCCGCGTTATATTCCTACAGAGGAACAGATTTTGGCGTATGTCGATGAATGGATGTTTGAAATGTCACCAGCAACAGTGACGCTTAAAGAATATTTGCGGGACGCTTTCGGGGAAGAGCCTGATTTTCCGTTGGAAGATCTCGTTTCGGAAATCCAAGCTGAAGCTACATTGGAGAGTAGTTTTCAGGAAATATTCGATTTATTTGAGAACTATGAAGTCAAATTTACTTCTTTTGAACAAGCTAAAGAAATTGTACGATTGTTGACTGACGTGATCAATAATACCCGCTTATGGAGCTTAAACGGCTATACGCCGCTGGAGATGCATCGGATAAATGGTATGGAAATTCAAACGCCGCCAGAATTGGAGATTCCTAGTCGCGAGCCTATTCGCGTAACTAAAGTTGGCCGCAATGATCCTTGTCCTTGCGGCAGCGGCAAAAAATATAAAAAGTGTTGCGGTCGTTGATGGAAATCAATAAAAAAGCGCATTCCTATTGACAGGAGTGTGCTTTTTTATTGGCATTAGAAAATCAATAATGATAAACCACAAATAAAAATAAGCCCATAAATAATTTTTTGCATTTGCGGCATACTAAGTTTTTTCAGTA
>CATJSX010000101.1 GCA_949743265.1 uncultured Peptococcaceae bacterium | reverse complement strand
TAAAACAATCCACAGTATCTCCAACAGTATAGCATACAGTCCTTGGAGAGGGACTATAAACACTACTACTTTATAATACGAGGATTATTATGCCAGATAATTTCTTTAATCAGATCGATAAAGCATACAAATTTTTCCATTAAAGATAAAATGCAGGAAAAAAGTGTTGCCATGATATCGACGATATGAGCGTTTGAAAACAGTAAAGCAACATGAAAGATGAAACATTAGTAGTTTGGGACTGTGTGAGGAAATATAAAATTGCAATTAACGTAACACGCTAATAAACAGCCGTTTAAATTTAGCAGAATAGGAGAAATTGATATGACAAAATATTGTTCAAGTTGTGGCAAGCCAATTTATGAAAATACAGTTATCTGTCCAAATTGTGGATGTGTAGTTGCTGGAGCAGGCGATCCATTAGAAGATAAGCCGAGTATAGGGTTAAGGATTTTAAGTTTCTTATTTCCTATTGTAGGATTAGTTCTATTTTGTGTCTTTTTAGGGAGTGAGCCAACTTCTGCAAAATCCTATGGATTATGGGGTCTAGTTGGGTGTATCGCTGGTTGTTGTGCCATAATGATTATATGATAAATATTCATTTTGACTTATGACAGAAACATAATAATATATTCACCCAAAATTAAAATCTGGTTAATAATGCAGAAATTTACCAAATCGGGCAAAATCACCAAAATATTCACCATGAATGATTTATTGAGCTGTGAATGTGTAACCAAACGATTATTTTAATACAAATATCTTTGAACGAGCGCATGCTTTTAACAGTAAATCATACAGCTAATTTGCAATCCATAGCGACTGTAAAGTCTTGCACTGCACCGTTAGAATACTTTTGATGATAAAAGCCGAACCGTTTTGAGGTTCGGCTTTTATCATCAATTTTTTGTGTTTTCAATTACTCTAAATCATCGCGCATAACTGCGCCAGTACTAGCTGATGTTACCAAATAAGCATAACGTTTCAAATAAGAATTAGCAAAAATTTCCGCTTTGGGTTTTTGCCACTTTTCCTTGCGCTTTGCTAATTCTTCATCAGAAAGTGCAACGTTTAATTGACGAGCAGGAATATCAATTTGAATCAAATCGCCATCCTCTAACAAACCAATAGGACCGCCTTCAGCAGCTTCTGGTGATACATGACCAATAGCAGCCCCCGCCGTTCCACCAGAGAAACGACCGTCAGTAATTAACGCCACTTCTTTATCCAAGCCGGCGCCAATAATGGCAGCAGTCGGACTAAGCATTTCCCGCATACCCGGACCGCCTTTCGGACCTTCATAGCGCACGATAACCACATCGCCAGCATTGATTTCATTGTTTGTAATGGCTTCAAAGGCTTCTTCTTCCGAATTATAAACTCTGGCTTTTCCTTCATGTACCAGCATTTCAGCAGCTACGCCAGCTTGTTTCACCACTGCGCCATCAGGGGCCAAATTGCCTCGCAAAATAGCGATACCGCCCGTTGGCGAATAGGCTTTATCCAAAGAATGAATCACTTCTGTATCCAAAACACAGCTATTTTGGACAACTTCGGCAATAGTTTTGCCACTAACCGTCAAACATTGTCCATCTAATAAACCGCCATCCAACAAAGTTTTCATCACTGCCGAAATACCACCTGCTTCGTACAGTTGATTGATACGATGCTGCCCAGAAGGATTCAATTTGCAAATATTGGGCGTTACCGCACTAATGCGATCAAATTCTTCCAAATCGACTTTGACTTGCGCTTGATTAGCAATCGCCATTAAATGAAGAACCGTATTAGACGATCCACCAATAGCCATATCAACAGCGATTGCATTGCGAAAAGCGCTTAACGTCAAAATATCGCGCGGTTTGATATCATTTTGTACCATTTTAACGATTTCCATACCCGTACGCTTTGCCAATGCTTTGCGATCGCCATAGGGCGCCGGAATCGTACCATTGCCTGGCAGGGCTATGCCTAAGGCTTCTGCTAAACAGTTCATGGTATTAGCTGTATACATACCAGCACAACTGCCGCAAGTCGGACACGCATGCGCTGCCAAATCTTCTAACTCGTCTTCAGTAATTTTACCTGAAGAACACTGCCCAACGGCTTCAAAAGCCCCTTTGATCAAGTCGGTATCCTGATGCTTGTGCCGTCCCGGCAACATTGGTCCGCCGCTGACATAAATTGCTGGTATATTTAATCTGGCAGCTGCCATCAACATGCCGGGCACAATTTTGTCACAATTGCCAATGAGCACTAATCCGTCAAATTTGTAACCCATCGTGACCGCTTCAATAGAATCAGCAATTAACTCACGACTAGCAAGTGGATATTTCATGCCACTATGATTCATGGCAATTCCGTCACAAATTCCAATAGCTGGAAATTCCATAGGCGTTCCACCAGCGGCAGCAACGCCCATTTTGACGCTTTGCGCAATATCATCCAAATGAAAATGTCCGGGAATTACTTCATTATGAGCATTAACTACACCAATTATCGGCTTTTCCAAATCCTCCGGCAAATATCCCATCGCATAGAAAAGAGAACGATGAGGCGCTCTGGCATAGCCTTTTTTGATTTCATCACTTCGCATGATTACAGACCTCCCTATTTTTATATAACACCTTGATTTTTTGCGATATGCTATATAACATTATACACTTATTTTCTTAAAAATAAAGAATTATTTCGTATACAATGATAGCAATCATTGCAAAAAATACAGGTTCAATGATTTGCCGCAACTCATCAATAATGTACTATTGTAACTGTTATTCCTTTTAACAAAGGCTAATAGATTTTTTGATAATATGCTATTAAATAGTCTTTAAACAAATGCGTCATTTTACTTGTACTATTTTGAGACATCAATATGCCAAAACCAACCTTAATCTGACTTCTAATTGGAATACCTATGATATTTTCCGAAAGCAGTCGCGCTGCCGGCATGACGCCGATATAAACGCCGTATCCGCCTATTAAAAGCTGTTGAAATACGCGAAAATCATCAGTTGTGTAATGAAAATTTATCTCTTTTACTTGCATGGCTTGCAATAATGTCATCGTGGTAGATGGTTTATTTTCATAAGGATTATATTGAATCAGTGGCAATGTCGTAAGCGTTTTGGTCGATAAACTTTTGTATTTAGCTGCAAATGGCGCACTGGCACAGCACAACGCAACAATAGGCACAATAGAGATTTCTTCGTAAATCAGTTTGCTAGGCAAAGCGACAATAGTTTTTTTATTGGGTAAATAGATTGGCGTAATCATTCCAATAGCATCGTCATCTTTAGAGAGTTTTTCTATAATGTCATCGTTGTGAATCGTTTTGTAATTTATACTGATATGTGGATAGTGCGTTGAAAAAGAGCCCAAAATTTTTCCCATATCAGAATGAATATTGATTGGCGTATAGAAATTCAAATTTCCATGATAATCTGTTTTCTGTTGATTGATATTTTGCCAAACCATCTCGTCATACAAAGCAGTAATTTTTCGGCAATACTCCAAAATTTCTTCTCCTTTGGGCGCAATTTTAACCCCTTTTGTGCTACGCTCAAAAATTTGTACGTTCACCAATTCCTCAAAATTTTTGACAATACGGCTGACTTGCGATTGCGTTTTATAAGAAAGCAAACTGGCTTTATTGATAGATAGACATTCAGCTACTCTTAATATGATTTTAAGATTTTCAATATCCATAGCCCCGCTCCTTCATTGTTTAAATTATTTTTATTTAAAACATGTTATGTTTCAAATACATAACATCACTAAATGCTTGCAAAAATTCTGTCTACACATCATTTCATCGCCATTATATACTGAAACCGTCAGCAAAACAACGATAAATCGTATACTTAGGAGGTTATGTTTTATGAAAAGACAAGCATTAACAGACAAAATATTAGTGTTAGGAATTGATGGTTTTGAGCCAAAGTTAGCCAAAAAATATTTGGATAACGGCAAAATGCCCAATTTAAAAAAATTTCGTGAGATGGGCAGCTGTCGTGAAGATTTGATGCTTTTAGGAGCTGTACCCACAGTAACGCCGCCATTGTGGACAACGTTAGCAACAGGCGCTTATCCCGGAACACATGGAATTACTTGTTTTTTCGGTCAAGATCCTGAAAATCTTGATAACATCATTTACAATTTGGATTCCAGACGCTGCCAAGCAGAGCCTTTGTGGAACGTTTTTGCCGAAGCAGGCAAAAAAACTTTGGTTTGGCATTGGCCCGGTAGCAGCTGGCCGCCTACCAGCGAAAGCGAAAATTTAATGGTCGTTGATGGTACGCAACCTATTGCCGTAGGCGCTGGCAATATGGCAGTCGATATTTTAAAAATAATTTCAGCCTCTGAAACATTTACAGAAACCAAATTTTTACCCAATCAAGCGCAATTAGCCGAAGGAACTGGCTGTATCATCAGCAATGTTGACGATTTAGCTGACGATAACAGCAACGTATCGGAAAACGCTGTAAAAAATGCTATTCGCACGGGAAAACCCATTCATAATATTATGACTGATTCTAGTGAGTGTGAAGTCAACACCATCGGCATTATGGTGGCCGATACGAATAAATGCCAAATTCAAAAAGCGCACGATTGGCTAGATGCACCAGAAGATGCCAAAGAATTTCACTTCTATGTTCACAATGGATTGATGAGAAAATTTGTTTTGCTAACCAAAAACGAACAGCAAAAATATGATACGCTTGCTGTCTATCATTCCAAAAAAGATACTGAACCTTTTGTTGTACTAAAAGGGCAAGAAACAAAATTTGCGGTGCTGGATACAATATTAGATGAAAACGGCAATAAATTAACCGTAACCAGAAATTATCAGGTATTGGATATTAAAGAAGACGGCAGCCAAGTGACGATGATTGCCGACAATGCTATTGATCAAAACAACAGCGCGCAATTTCATCCTACTTCTCTATTGAAAGAAATAACAGAAAACGTAGCGCCGATTCCAACCCGTTCTGGATTCCCGGGAACCAATCCTGAAATAGTAGAAAGATGCTTGCTTCCCTCTTGGGACAATTATTGTCAGTGGCAAGCTGATGTTTTACGTTATTTTATGGATAACAACAAGGCTGATGTGATATTTTCCCATCTGCACAATGTTGATTCTTGCGGACATATCTTTTGGCATTATGCCAAACATCAAAGCGAATGGCATAATGACGAAGTACGTTATCAAAAAGCAATGGAAGAAGTTTATGCACAAACAGACCGTTATATCGGCAGATTTTTAGATGCTATTAAAAATGATGGCTGGACGGTATTGATTGTTTCTGACCACGGTTTAATTTGCAGTGAACATCATGGCTTAGTGCTGGCTGAAATGACAGGCGTTAACATTCCAGTTATGCAGGAATTAGGCTATACCGTATTGCAAAAAGATGAAAACGGTAATGAAATCAAAGAAATTGACTGGAGCAAAACAAAAGCGGTACAAGTCAGAGGCGATCATATCTATTTGAACCTAAAAGGCAGAGATAAATACGGCATTGTAGAACCGTGCGATAAATATGCTGTAGAGGAACAACTAATTTCGGATTTATATCGCTATCGTGATCATGAAACGGGTAAACGAGTCGTTTCTTTAGCTATGCGTAATAAAGATGCGATACTTATTGGCATGAACGGTCCGGAATGTGGCGATATTATCTTTTTTAAAGAAGAAGGTTTTAATATTATTCACGCCGATTCGCTGTCAACGTATGAAGGCTATGCCGATACGTCTGTATCGCCGATTTTCTTGGCAGCAGGTCCCGGTATTAAACAAGGATATTTGACTGAACGCGTCATTCGGCAAGTAGATGTTACGCCAACGCTGGCTTTTTTAGGCGGCGTTAGACTGCCAGCACAAAACGAAGGCAGCGTGATTCATCAAATTTTAAGTGAGGAAATATAGTGTAAAACATGCAAAGGAGAGCTAATTTTCCTTATTTTGAAACAAGCTTAGCTCTCCACAAGCATTACTGATAAAATTGATTTTTGCGGCATGACTTATCAAAAAATACACCTAACTTTTAATGAAGAAAGAAGGCGAGAAATATGACTGAAGCAATCAAAAGTTTGACGATGAAAAACAAGGTTATTTATTGGATAAAAACCTTATTTTGTTTATGGCTGCTTTTTGGTTTTGGGTATTTAAAACCTTGGGGAACCTTAGAACCCATTGGTATGAAAGTATTGGGAATTTTTTTAGGTATGTTGTTCGGCTGGACATTTATTGGCTTTATTTGGCCAAGTATACTTGGCGCTATCGCTTTGGGCTTCAGCGGCTACGCTACAGTGAGCAGTGTCATTAGCTCCGGTATGGGAAATATTTCTGTAACTGTTTTTGTATTATTCTTATTTATTATGGCTGGTTACGTTGATAGAGTAGGCTTAACAACATGGATTGCTAATTGGTTTATCAGCCGTAAAATTGCTATCAATCGCCCTTGGATATTGACATTTTTAATTTTTTTATGCGTTTATATTTTAGGCGCAACGGTAAGTGTATTTGCTGGTATTTTTTTGCTGTGGAGCATTTTTTACAAAATGTGTGACATTACTGGTTATAAACCTTTCGAAAAATATACTGTCTTTGTGCTGGTTGGTATTGTGTTTTCAGCTACATTAGGCTTTTCCGTATTTCCTTTTAAAGCGGTTCAAGTAGCTGCTCTAGGCGCATTGACTACTGCTAGCGCGGGTAAGGTGACAATCAATGCCGGCAGTTTTACATTTTTAAATATCGTGATGTCCTTAACTTGTTTATTGCTGTATTTATTGATAGGGAAATATATTCTTAGACCAGATATCAGTCGTTTGCAAAATCGCGGCGATATGTTTGAACACTTGCGTGGTCATCAGCTGAATAAGGAACAAAAAATCGCTTTCGCTTTTTTAATCTATTTTTTCTTTGCTATGTTTGCTCCCAGTATTTTCCCTACAACTTTTGGCATTGGAAAATTTTTTAATTCTTTAGGACAGGCAGGTTCTTTGCTTTTAGGGTTAGGTGTTTTGAGCTTATTGCAAATTGACGGCAAAAAAATCATTGATTTTTCTGACGCTGCTAAATCTATTCAATGGGATATTATCATCATGTTCGTAGCAACTATGCCCATATCGGCAGCTATCAGCTCACCAGATACCGGCGTCATAAAATTTATTGTCAGCTTTGTTACACCGATCTTTGGCAATATGACTCCTATCTTTTTTAGCATTATTTTTGTTATAGCAATGGGGGTTCTGACGCAATTCACGCACAATTTAGTGCTTGCAGCTATGATTCCGCCTATACTCTATAGTTTTTGTTTGCAATTAGGCGTCACTAATATCGAATTGCTTATGACGCTGTTTACCTTTGCCATTTCTGTCGCTATTGCCACGCCGGGCGGCTCCACAATGAGCGCCTTGATCTTTGCCAATACAGAATGGATTCACATGAAATCAGCTTATCTATACGCCGGTACGGCTGCTATCATTAGCATATTGACCATTGTTGTTATTGGTTTTCCAATAGGAATTCTCATTTTTTAATTATTTGTCAGTGATTAGTTTTAATTTAGCGCTAACGCTAAAAAGGGAAAATGAGCATTGATGTAGGCTTATCAATAGGCTCATTTTCCCCTATAGTTTATTGTTAAAATCGATGATTTTCACTGACTAGAAAAATTAACTGCAACTTTTACCGCTAATTTCCTCTGCAATTAAACGATAGACATTAACGCTCGTCAACATCGCTGATGAAAAAACAAAAATTTGTCCGCATTGGTGTTGCATCAAATAATTTAAAGCGGCAACTTTTTCTTTTTCATCTTCAACTAATGCAAGATGACCAACGCCAACAATACTTTGATAGCGATAACCATATTGACAGGCGGTTTTTCCAACGACTAATTCGTGAGCGCAATCCATTTCAAAAGCCACTTGTTCATTTTGTTGAAAAGCAGCAACTTTACGTCCTTCTTTAGCAGAATGAAAATAAAAAATCAAATTTTCGCCATCATCATGCCAGCCAAAATTCAGCGGAACAATATACAATCCGTCTTTATCCATCACAGCAATTCTAATCACTTTGCACTGGTTAATAATTGTTTTTAACGCTTCACGTTCTGTTACGGCTCGTTCTTCTCTGCGCATAAAAATTCTCCCCTCTGTATCCTTTATTTTAGTTTAGCATTTTGTGGGCGATACAGCTAGTCTGTGGTGAAAATTCATTTTTGCGACAGAATCTTTCCATCATTAATTTATCTTTAAGCCAAACTCAGCGGAATGACACTGCGATAAGTGTCATTATTTCGTTCAAATTTATCAATATGCACATTAACTTGAAACGATTTTCGCATATTGTCTTCATTGATAATTTCTGCAGCAGTGCCATAAAAACTCGTACCGTCACGATTAAGCATCAGCGCTTTATGAGATAGCTGCAAAGCATGTTCAGGATAATGAGTATTGACAATAGCGGAAATATTTCTTTCTTTTGATAAATTTTTAATGGTATCTAAGATAATCAACTGATTTCTAAAATCAAGATTACTTTCCGGCTCATCAAGTACCAGCATTTCAGGAAAAACAGTTAAAGCACGAGCAATAAGTACCATTTGCAGTTCTCCGCCACTCATTTGTGTACAAAGTTTATCCTGTAAATGAAGAATACCGATATCGTCCATTGCTTGCCGAGCAATAGCAATGTCTTCTTTTCGAGGCTGTTTAAACGTTCCAATATGAGCGCTTCTTCCTAAAATTACCATATCCAGCGCGGAATAACCAAAAACAGCGCCTTTTGCTTGAGGAACATAAGCGATTTTCTGCCAAAGTTTCTTAGGCGCTATCGTCTCAATTGGTGCATCATCAATATACGTTCTGCCGCGATTCCATTTCAAAAAGCCCATCATACATTTCAGCAAAGTCGTTTTTCCAACACCGTTGGGTCCCAGCACGCTCATAATTTCGCCTTTTTCTACGCTGAAATTGATATTATGCAAAATTTGCCGCTTATTGTAACCAAAATTGCCATCCTTTACTGCAAAAATCATGACCAAGCACCTCCTGTTTTTCTTAACAAAATGATAAAAAAGGGAGCTCCGATAATCGCCGTCAGAATAGAAAGTGGAATTTCCGCTGCTGTCGCACTGCGAGCAAAAGTATCCATAATCAGCATAAACGCTGCGCCAAGACTGATGCTGATAGGCACGACTGTTTTATTATTGCTGCCTAAGAGCATACGAGCAATATGAGGAATTAGCAATCCTACCCAGCCCACTTGTCCACACATTGATACGCAAGAAGCCGTGATCAGCGACGCGGATAAAATAATAACCAAGCGCATAAATTTAATATTCATGCCCATTGATTTGACTTCGTCTTCATTTAAAGAAAGGATATTCAACCGCCATCTGAGCGCAAAAATGAGAACGATACCAACAATAATAAATGGTCCTCCTAAGAAAAGTGTTTTGTATGTCGCTGAAGACATACTGCCCATTAACCAATAAGTGATAGACGGCAACTTATCCAAAGGATCAGCCACATATTTAAGCAAAGAAACAAGCGCTTGAAACATTGCCGAAACCACCATACCCGCCAAAACAACCATAACGATGCTGCTTTTACCTTTAATTTTGCTGATATTATAGGTAATTAAACAAGCAATTAAGCCAAAAATAAGAGCCATTATCTGGATAACAATCAAGTTGGCATCAAACATCATTGCCAACACTGCGCCAAAAGAAGCGCCACTGGCCACTCCTAACGTATCTGGCGTCGCCAACGGATTGGTAAAGAGTCCCTGAAAAGCGGCGCCAGAGCAAGCAAGCCCCGCCCCTACCAATATCGCCAACAGTATCCTTGGCAATCTCACATTAAAGACAACAACATAAGCCATGTCTTGAGCAGACGACGCATTAAAACCTCTCAAAAGAGACGCTTTAATGCCTTCTAAAAGAACGGTTATGACTTCTTCTATTGCAAGAGAATATCTGCCTATTCCCAAACAAATCAAAGCAATCAATATAGGCAAAATAATAAGCACTGCAGCTATTGGTAAATTGATGTCATTTGTTTTGTCCATCGTTAATTTCCTGCCGCCTCTCTTGCTGGATGATAGATCGTTTCCACATCCTCATCGGTCAATTTTGCATTATAATATTGCCAAAAATAATTTTTGATCTCTTCATTCATAGCCACATCAGCAAATAACTCCGGTTGTATAGTTTTAGCCAACCACATCAGCGTTAATGGTGTATCAGAAGAAGGCGGAAACCACCGATACATTCCTAACGGGAATTTGTATACCTGTCCGTCCTGAACAGCTTTTACTTGGCTCCAATCATGGCCGTCGATAGCATTGTTGTACAAATCTTCCGGCAGTACGGCGCTGAAATTAGTAATAAAAATCATATCGGGATTCCATTCATAAATTTGTTCCATATTGATTTCTGCCTGCCCGCTCAATTCTGAAGCGACATTGATCCCACCAGCGCTTTCGATCCAATATTGGCCAAAAAATTTAGAACCAGAAGCAGTAATCGTGCCATTGCCATAGTTAAACAATATCAAAACCCTTGGTTTTTCGTCGTCGTTTAACGTCCGCGTTTTTTCTAATACTGACGCTTCCACATTTCTGCCATAATTGATCATTTCATTAGCTTTATCTGATTCGCCATAAATTTGTCCTAGTAAATCAATCCAGCCAGCAAAAGTTTCTATACAGTTAAAGTCAGCCATTGTTGTGGAAAAACCAATAGCTTTTATGCCAGCGTTGTCATACATCTCACGTTCATCAGTATTGGCAGCCGAATAAAAAACAACGTCTGGTTTTAGTGCCATCAATTGTTCAATATTGATTTCACCGTTTGCAACGAAAGAAGTATCTGCTTCGGAAATTTCTGGATACACTGTTGTTAAATAAGAATTTTCCGCTGCTGCCATGGAACTGGGATGAATCCCAATAAGCCCATCGGCAGAACCATTAAAGTAACAATATACCGAAGGTAAGGGCAAAATAGATGAAATAACTACACGGTCTATTTGCTCAGGAATTTCGATTTCTGTGCCAGTATGATCGACAACAATCCTTGTTTTTTCACGTGCTTCTTGCTGATCGTTATTATTATTACTATTGGCTGGTGAGTTGCTGCACCCAACAACACCCAAAATAAACAATGCCATTGTCGCTACAATAAGTAATTTTTTTAATTTCATTTTGCTCCTCCTTTATTAACTAATACCTCCCGCCGCTTCGCGAGCAGGTGTCAAGATACTTTCAATATCAGCATCAGTCAAATCAAAATCATAAAATTGTTTATAAAATTCTTTCATGGTTTCATTAAAATCAATATCTTCAAAACGATCAGGATGATGTTGTTTAGCCATCCACAACAGCATCATTGGAGAATCAGAGCAGGTAACATACCACCGATACATTCCTAGCGGGATTTTTCTTACCTGCTGATTTTTGACTGCTTCAATATTGCTCCAATCAGCAGAACATAATGTGTTGTTGTAAATATCTTCCGGCAAAGCATCGTTAAAATTAGTAATAAAAATTTTGTCAGGATTCCATTGGTAAATTTGTTCAATGCCAGTTTCTTTTGTGCCTTCTATTTCCGCTGCGGCATTTATGCCACCGGAAGCAGTAATCCAATAATCCGCCCATGTATCGCTGCCGGGAACACTAACCGTATTTTCACTATATTTATGAATAATCATTGCCGTCGGCTTATCTTCTTCGGATATATCCTTTAATCGATCTGCTACTAAAGTTTCTATTTCTTTACCGTAAGCAATATATTCATCACTACTAAAATCCTCATTCATGACGTCTTCCAATAATTCAATCCAACTATTGATGGTTTCAACAGCATTATAATCTTTTATGCTCAAGCTAAATCCTACCGCTGGAATACCAGCTTGAGTAGCAATTTCATAATCTTCTGGTACACCAGAAGCATACAGCACCACATCTGGATTTAATTTCAGCAATTCTTCAGCATTAATAAAACCGCCTTGACTGAAACCGCTTTCAATTTGAGAAATTTCTGGTGCAATCTTGATCAACATAGAATTTTCAGCAGCACTGATAATCGCTGGATCAAGACCAACTAATTTATCAGTTCCCATGGAAAGCACATAAACTGACGCTAAAGGCCAGACAGAAGCAATGACTACTCGTTCCACCTTTTCAGGCAAAACAACTTCGTGCCCCATTTGATCAATGATCGTTCTTGAACCCTCTGTTTGTACGGTATCTTTTGACTCACCATCGGAAATATTCTCTTCTTCAGCAGGCGATTGACAGCCAAACGTTCCCAATATCAGGAAAAACATCAACCCTACTATCAATAGCTTTTTAAATGCCATCTTTATCCTCCTTAATCAATCTCATCTAACCATTCAATCATTGTCTCACTCAAAAATCGTTTATAGTTATTCCAATGAACTTTGCTGGACACCGCTACATGGGGTAATTCATAAAACTTGATTTTAGTCTCTTGTTGAAACAATGCTTTCAGCATAGGATCGCCAATAATGGTATGATATTGCCCGCTGTTTAACAATTTTCTTAGCATCGTTTCATCTTGAATGATAATATCGTTTTGTGCGAGATGTTGTGGTGATACATCAAACAATACAGCTACGGCAATGGCGCGATCACTTCCTTGGCGTTGCAAATACTCTCGCAGTGAATTGGCAATGATTTGCTCGCCAACAATTAGAATTTCTGCATTTTCCGTTTCGGGAACAAAAGGAATGTATTCGTTTGCCAACGCTTTTTGAACAGCTTCTAAAGCAATCTCACCATTACCCAACGGCGTTATAGCCATGTAAGGGATCTGATAAGTTTGCTCCATATACTGCGCAATCTGCACCCCTGCCTGCGACAAGGCAATATTGAGACTAGCAGAGGTCGAACGCTGCAACGCTTCTATCGTCAAGCCCATACTAAACGAAGTTAGCAATTGATAACCATTGGATACAAAAAGGTGCTTAAAATCCTCATCATTGCCATTGATGTAAAAATCCAATGGGGTTATCCCTAACAAATTAATGGCTCCAGCAATCTTTGTTTGCGGTGCTTTAACCATTTTTTTCATTAAAGCAACTGTAGCAGCACAAATTCCTTTGCCATAATAAGCCAAACCTCGCGTATCTAAACCAATAGTGGGAATTTGAGTGAGCGCCTCTATTTCATTGGCTATGCCTTCAAAATCTGTGCCAATAACCATAGGTACTGGACTGCCGATAAGCGCAATAAAATTAGGCTTGAGACTTTGCGCTTCAGCGATGATTTGTTCAATAAGTTTTTGATCATTCCCCAAAACAGCGTCCATATGCCGTAATCCAGAACAAAAAACTGCTGAACTAGACCCAAACCAACGCGGCTCGTCAAAACCGGTATAATTTCCTGTACAGCCAGAAGCGTCATGAATGACAATCATACCGCCTAAATCAAATAACGCTGATGCCGCTCCAGAATAATCCGGCGCAAAAGGCGGCATTGCAATGCATAACTTACTCATATGACTAATCCAGCTCCTTCAATCAATTCTTTAACAGATGTCTCATTTTCAAAAGCACTGATCATATCAGTCATCAGTTTTTCGATGCCATAAAAACCAAATAAAGATTCATCTTCCAACAAATCAACAATCTTATTTGATCCCGTAGCATAACCGCAATCAAATCCTATGCACAAACAATGTTGACCTCTATTTTCAAATTTGACTAAATCAGGGTGCAGTGCATTAACAACACGAATTTTAGGTTGACTTAACACCCACTCATAAGCATCGCGTTCAATGCTATTAGTCCCATCAGTCATAATCAACGCTACATTAAAGCCATAATTGTGCAGTGCTCTGGCCAAAGTAAACGGCTTTTTAACTGCCTGATAATCAATAGCAATAGGATAGTCATCAATAACAGTTAACGCTTCTTTGATTTTTGCTTTCGCTGCCAATTCATATTCACTGATATTGATACTAATGTGCAGTTTTTCTGCCAGTTGAGCGTAAAAATCGCTTATTTCCTCCACGTCGTAAGTATTATAAGCAGGCATATAGGCTATGCTCAAATTTTTAACCATTTCTTCAGCAGCATATTGCGCCACTGGCGACAATAAAAGGTTAAGCTGGCTTTTAGCCATTGTCTGAAAATCTTCAAATCGTTCGAAATCTGTAATGTGCTTCACTTGATAATTATTGGTCGCCATAATGTTATAAAGTTCGCATGATTGATCTATTGGAGCATGATTGCCGATAAGATTGATACTGTTTTCATACGTTTCACTTTTATTTAATAAACTGTATATATTATTTTGCAGCGTAACGCCTGGCGGAAATTTCGTATCCATCTTGAAAGGATTCATATGACAAGAACGGAATTTGATCTCTGGATATTTTTCTGCTAAGCGCTTATTTAACTGAACATGATCCGTTCCCAAAAGGTCATCAAGACAAGAAACAAAAATCAATAAAACTTTCGGTTTTTTCGGCAAAAATGCCAATAACTCATCAACTGCTTCTGGAATCAAATCTTCATAACCGCCAGAAACGATATCACTTTCGTCAATATACACATAAGAGATTCTATCCTTTATCCCATTAACAGCTCCACCCAACGCGCCATGTCGTCCACAAGCAAAAGGTGAAACAAAAAGCTGATAACTTTCGGGAACAAGTGCCGCTATTCTAATCACGCCCCAGCCACCATGCGCGGGTGATACATAATGCAGCGTACTACCAAACTGACAGCAGCTTAGTTGATTGTTCAACATGCCACACCTCCGCAATGCGCTACTGCTATTTTACGTGCTAATTCAAAATAGTACTGCGCCATCTCGCTTTCTGGAAAAGCCTCAATAACCGTTTTACCCATGTTCTCCGCTTTTTGAATAATCGCATCTCTTGGTATGATTTGAATAATTTCACCGCCGATTTCAACCAGCGCTTTTTTGACTACCTGAACTTCATCATCTACATTTCTAGCGTTTAATATAACGCCTGAATATTTTGCATAACCACGGCTGCCAAAATTTTTAATTGCCTGTGCGATATTAGCAGCAGCATAAAGCGCCATCATTTCACCAGAAGTGACAATAAAAACTTCATCAGCATATCCCTGCCTAATCGGCATAGCGAATCCACCACAAACAACATCACCCAATACATCATACAGCACAATATCTGGTTGGTATTTTTCATAAGCCGATAATTCCTCCAGCTTTTCAAAAGCTGTAATAATTCCTCTGCCAGCACAACCAATGCCCGGCGTTGGTCCGCCAGCCTCTACGCATAAAACACCGCCAAATCCCTTAAAGACAATATCCTCTAACTTAATTTCTTTACCGCTTCTAAGACAGTCCAGTACCGTCGGAATCTTATGTCCATTCATCAAATTTTTTACAGAATCAGCTTTGGGATCACAACCTATCTGCATAACTTTGTAACCTAATGTTGATAACGCCGCCGCAACATTGGACGTTGTAGTAGATTTTCCTATGCCGCCTTTACCGTATATAGCAATTTTTTTCATGATTCTCCCCCTAAGTTAGTATATGCTTTTTATAGTTAGCTATAACTTATCTATGGGTAAATTATACTTCCAAATTTTTGCTTTGTCAAGATTTTCTGGTAAAAATTTATAACGACTAGATGAAAATATTTTTTGTTGTGTAAAATATTAATGCAAAAATAGGGCTCATTGTTCGGCTAAAGCCCTACACTGAACCCTCTTTATTTTATCAAGCTGTAATTTATTTTTTCTATATTATACCAGTATGATTTTTTCAATTAAAAACCAAATGACCAAGCAAGAGAACCATCGGCAAACCAATAATTGTAAAAACGGCAACTGTCATACACATAACTTTAAAAACATCTTTTGTACGAATCCAATCTGTTCTGGCAAAACACATTGCAGTTGACGGTGAAGCGGCTGGCGTTAAAAAAGCCGTATTGATTGCCAATAAAATCAATAATACACCAACAATGGGATTAGCCTGAACACTCTCATAAAAAACGCCTAAGACAGGCAAAAACATAATCCCCACAATAATATTGTTCATAAAATTAGTTAAAATTAAAGCAATAGCAAACAAAACGATTAAAAACGCTATGCCAGAAAATCCCGTCAAAATTGGACTTAAAATACTGACCAGCCAAGGTTTTAAGCCTGTAGCATCGCTCATCAGCAAAGACGATAGCAGCATAATGACCACAAGCATAAAAATAATTGGCCAGCTCAAGCCATTTTTTGCCGCTTTGTTAAAATCCAATAACGGCTGATCGTCAACTTTAATTAACGTGAATAAAACAGTACAAATGATCATCAGCGAAGCGTTGCCCATACCATTAAAAAATTTGGTGACTGCCCATGCACTTGGTAAACTGCCGGGAATCAATAACAATATTAAAGCAAAAGCAAAGGCAAATAAAACACTTTTTTGATGAGGAGTGATTTGGCTATTTTCTTTTTGCAGTTTCGTAATATCGAACTCTCTCATTTTACTGACATCTGGCCGCAAAATAAAACGGCAAGCTAAAATATAACCAGCAATAATAGCGATACCGACAGGAACCATGACTAACATATATTGCAGATAATTGACAGTGATTCCCGTAATCTGACTGAAAGAACTTAAAATAACCATAGGCATTGCTTTAAATGGTAACATAATTCCAAAAGGCGAAGCGCTAATAATGACCCCAATAATCATAATTGCCGGATACATTTCATAAGGCTTATAACCTACTTTTTCAAAAATGCTAAAAAGAAGCCCCCACATTAAAAAGAAAGCAGCATAAGCCTGACCAAAAGTAGACAGCAAACCACAGGCACAAAGAAAAATTGCCGAAAATAACCAAGGACGACCTTGTAACCATTTTCTGGTGATAATATAGTTAGCGACATTATCAATAGCGCCGCTGTCGCTTAACATTTGTACCAATACTAAAATAAAAACCCAAAATACAATAATTTCGTTGCCAAAACCTTGGATCATAATCTCTTTTACAGAAGCAATACCGCTTAAACCAATAGCAACCCAACCCAACAAACTGGGCCAAAACATTCCGCAAGTACTCCAACCGTATAATAATCCCAAAAAATTCCTAACATTTTCATACCCACTGTAGTGATTTCGCCAAATGGCGGTATCGCTCCAAAACCAAACATCAACGCGAGGATAATCACAAAATGCAGCCATGTAAAATCTTTTTTGGTTTGTGTTGTGCCAGACATGATAAAGCCCTCCTCATGATTTGACGAATAAGCTGTCGTGTTCATGAAAACGACAGCTTATTCAATAATAATTATTATTCTAATATTTGGTAAATAACGGCCCCTTCACATTGTGCCGGCATTCTAACGCCTGCTAATACTGCCATAGTTGGTGCAACATCAGCTTCGCGAATGATGCGTTGGGTTTTATAATTTTCTTTGATTCCACGACCTGCGGCTATAAAAATAGGTGATACGGACGTTTCACCAAATCCATAAGTTGAAGAAAGCGAATCATTGTGATCATAATTGTAACCTTCAGCTAGCCAAATCATAATATCACCGCAATTTGGTCCGCCTAATCCTAATTGAATGCAATCTTTATTGCGCAGAGCCAAAGCAACGACACGCTTGCCAGTTTCTGGACTTTTATAACCATAAAGGGCGGTCATTAAACGTTCTTCTTCCTCATATTTATCTTCTGGTTCTACAATGCCATAAGGATTGCGACCTTTCAAATTTAAGAAAATGTTTAATCCTCTGGCAACAGCTTTCGTTCTGCTCCAATCAATCTCATGAGTATCTTCACCGTTTTCATCTTTCTTGACGAAAGTATATCCTAATTCTTCCATGACGCGCAAATCAACACCACAACCATCCCCTAAAAGCGGCGGCAAATGCTCTGGACAAATCTGAGCATGGTCAGACACAATAAAAATCGTCCACTCTTTATCCAGTAAATGCAAGAATTTTCCGATATAATTATCTGTCTGAATATAAACTTCACGAAGCAGTTGCGCATATTTTTCTTCTGATAATTTGCTGCGTCCTTTATCTTTTAAAAACTTCATGATCATATGGCCTTCTCCGTCAACATTATGAAAATGAGAAAAGACAATATCATAATTTTCTTCGGTCATTAAATAATTCAAAACGTCGGCTTCCCACTCGCCCATATAATCCCAATTTTTCATCATACAGTCGCGAATCAACACCTCGTCGCCGCCGCCCAATAAGGCTTCCGGCGAAGGATATCCCACATTGTCCACCACTTTTTTATAAAGCGATCTAGGATGCCAAACCAAATCATTGTTAATATCCATTGCCGCTGACACCCAAATTTTTAAGTAATTGCCGTCATCTGCCAAATCCACTACACGCATATTGCGATTAACCTCATAACGCACATCACTTTTAATAGCTTCATCAATAATTTCAGGTACAAATACGTTGCGATACAATGTAGCAAAAGGTTCTTCTTCTTTTTTATTTTTGTAAAGGCAAATATGGTCATAGATACCTTCTTCATTAGGCAAAATCAATCCTACACGGCGGATCAAACCGCCGGAAAGCAACATGGTAAATTCTTTTGCTCCTTCTGGCGCTGAAGCCCAATTTTCTGCCGGTTTTATCGGTGAAAGAACTACATCGAAAGGTGCGTCGCTCATACCATTCTGACTTTCTCGTTCATTTAAAATAACGTGTGTTGTCGCGCCTTGTTTTCCTGACGACTCAACAACATTGAAGCTTTCATCAGTAACGTTTAAATCAGTAATAACACAAGGAATATTGGTATCAGTAGCTGCTTTTTTTCGATATAAAACGTTCTCTGTTTTTGGACTGGCAACTAAAATAAATTCTGGTTCAACTTGTGCAACGCCCATATTTGGCGCACCCGGCTGTGTTCCATCAACGACATGTAAATTAGGGCTATCACTGGTTGGTGGCCATGAAGAGCCTGGCCAATGAAAAACGAGCGTTTTTAAGCCTGCTTCAGCGGTAACATTCCAAAGCTGTTCCGCTTTACACAAAGTAGAATCCAATGCATAATCATTTTTGCCCAAATTAATGGGATCTGGAATAGAAAAACCAACTATACCATGCGTAACCGGATAAGCCCCCGTTGCCAATGTTGTCCACATAGGCGGCGTAACCGTAGGATGTCCGCCCAACATCACTAAATCTTCTCTAGCAGAACCTTTTTCAATAAATTTTTGGATATTGGGCATAATGCCTTCCTTGAGGTATTTACAGGTCAGTCTAGGATCCATACCATCAATACCCAAGACAAAAATCTTCTTTGCTTTTGCTGTCATGATTAACACTCCTCAAAAATAGAATTTGCAGTTTAATACGACTATAAAACCTCCTTTCGATAAATTTTAATCAATTATTTTTGCAAATTTAGTATACCATCACTTATTTATTGTGTGAATAAACAATATTGATTAACGTTGCTTTCGCTGTAATAAATATTCACAACTCAGCGTTATGAAAGCCTATACATTTATCATTTATATATGATATACTTCAAATAAGTTTTATGCTATAATACCAAGAACTAATAGATTGTCATCTATACAACGGAGTTTTATTATAAGGAGGTCGTTATGCATTTAGAACAGCTCGAATATTTGATTGAAATTCAAAAAAATAAATCGTTGAGTGCAGCCGCTCAAAAATTGCATTTATCTTCGCAAGCATTAAGCAAATCCATTTCCCGTATGGAAGACGAATTAGGTTATGTATTATTAAACCGAAGTTATAAAGGCGTTTATTTGACGGATAAAGCGCAGCGGTTGATTAGCGCTTCGAAACGATTTTTTGATGAATTAGCTGCCATTAGCGGCAAGCCATCGTGCCAATTACCGTCTTTAAAAGGACATTATGAATTAAACAGTATCCAAGGAGAGCTTAATAATTTTTTGTTGGCACTTTTGGCGACACTTTCTCACGATTTCCCTTCATTGGAAGTTCATGTGTTTTCGCATCATCCTGAAGAAATTGTACAGTTGGTTCAAACGGAAACGATTGATTTTGGTTTCTATTGTACATGCTTAATTAACGGAAATTTTTTGAATTCGCTTCCAGAAGAACTCGTTTTTACGCCGCTTTTACCAGCAAAACTGCATGTATTGATTTCAAATCACTCACCATTGGCAGTTTACAAATCGGTTTCGATTAAAACGTTGCTGCCCTATCCTTTTATTATGCAATGCACTAAAGAAACAAAAATACCTTATTTACAATCTTTAATCAATATATTCGGAACGCCAAAACAAATTATCACCAAAACTTCTGTACCGTTATGTTACGAACTGGTATTAGCCGGTATGGGCAATTACTTACAAATTGCCGTAGTAAACAATTTTCCACAATTACCAAGACAAATCACCGTGTTGCCTATTCGCGATGAAATAGAAATGACTTATGGATATATCGCTAAGAAAGGGCATTTATTCACATCAACGTCAGAAATTATTTTACAATATATCCAAAACCAAGCAGAAATGATATTGAAACAATCATAAAAAAAGTGTTTTTTCTCATCCAATCATACAAACTATCCTCTTAACTATTTAAAGCAAAAAACACAGTCTTACCGCTTTTTTGCAATAAGACTGTGTTTTTGCCTTAACCACAACATTCTTTTTGATAAGCCAAGAATTTAGCAAAGAGATAGAGTAAATAACCCAAAACGACGATAAAGATAGCAATCATTTCTAATTGAGTCACTAAAACACGATCAATCATTACCGCAACACCTCACCATAAAATTTTTTATGTTGCTATAATATATGGTTAGTCTCCGAAATGGTGACATTTTAATGATACTGATGGTATAATAATAAAATAGCATATATAAATAGTTGATTTTTCTCTAAGTATGACGCATAATATAGTTAAATTAAATGAAAGTGGGGGGTGATTATCATACAATTAAATGAACGACAGGAAAAAATAGTAGAGATCGTTAAAAACAATGGCCCAATTACCGGCGAACATATTGCAGATAAATTACAGTTAACACGCGCTTCTCTACGACCGGATTTGGCTTTTTTGACGCAAATTGGACTATTGGAAGCACGGCCACGAGTAGGCTATTATTACAAAGACGGTCGAAACTCTTACAGCGTTTATGAAAAAATGATTGACTTGAAGGTTCGCGACTATATGAGCGCACCCATCGTTATTGACGAAAAAACTTCTGTTTATGATGGGATTGTCAGTTTATTTGTTAATGATGTAGGCACCATTTTTGTTATAAAAGAGCAAGGAATCTTGGAAGGCGTCGTTTCCCGCAAAGATATGTTAAAAATGGCTATTGGCAAAGCGGATATCAATCAACTGCCAGTAGGCGTCATTATGACCAGAATGCCCAATTTGATCGTAACTTTTGCTGAAGAAAGTCTGTGGACAGCGGCACGAAAATTGATTACTCATCAAATTGACGGTCTGCCAGTGGTCAGCGAAAGAATGGACGGTAAATACGAAGTAGTAGGTCGTTTGACTAAATCCAGCATTACCAGAGCATTTGTTGATTTGGGCGCTGGTAATATTATTGATTAACGCCTAAACTTTTGAATAAATATATTAAACCCAAGGGAAGAAGATGATTATAATTAACAAACCGATCATTTATATTTTGTCTGATTCATTAGGAGAAACGGCGGAATATGTTTCGCGGGCAGCCGCTAGTCAGTTCAATTATACTCATATAGAATTCCGACGAATTCCTTATGTTAACAACATTGATTATTTATTTGAAGTAATGGATAAAATTGAGCCGCAAAACAGCGTCTTGGTTTATACGTTAGTAGTTGATGAGATTCGGACAGCGTTAAAACAATACGCGCAAAAACGACATATTACGGCCATAGATGTTTTGCAGCCTATTTTGAGCGCATTGGAAAATATCACCGGAGACGAGCCAAAAGGTCAGCCGGGGCTGGTGCGTGCCATGGACGATCATTATTTTCGCAAAATCGAAGCTATAGAGTTTGCTGTTAAATATGATGATGGCAAAGATCCCCGCGGAGCGCTTTATGCGGATTTGGTGTTGCTTGGCGTTTCCAGAACTTCAAAAACGCCGCTTTGTATGTATCTTGCCCATCATGGCATCAAAGCGGCTAATATTCCTTTAGTGCCAGAAATCAAGATAAGTGAGGAAATTTATAAAATTCCTCGCAGTAAAATTGTTGGTTTAACGATAGAACCACAAGTACTCAATGAGATTCGTACGGAGCGTTTAAAAGCGTTAGGCCTTGGAGGAAGCGCCGATTACGCTAGTATGGAACGCATTTTAAAAGAATTGGCTTATGCAGAAGACGTTATGAAAAAAATCGGCTGCCCGATTATTGATGTTTCCAGAAAAGCAGTTGAAGAAACCGCTAGCAAAGTACTGCAAATTTATTATCAAAATGAAAACCATATTAAACAATAACAACTAAAAAAGCTGGGAGATAATATTATTTTATTCTCGCAGCTTTTTTCGTGAAAAAATATATGAAATTAGCAAAACAAGAGCTCAATTCGACAAAATAGACGTCAAAATTGATTTTTTTGTCATCTTTGTGCACTTTTTAACATAAAATAGAGGAAGAACGTTATTGAATTGCGAATAAAATGATAGAAGAAAAAAATGAAATCGGAGGTGGGAATTTATGAAAATACGTGAAGAAATTGAACAAAGAGAAGAAGCTATGCTTTCGCCATTTGCTACTCTTTCTAAAAATTCGCAAGGGCGAGAAATAGCAGAAGAAGCAGATGATGTACGAACTTGTTTCATGCGCGATCGCGACCGAATCATTCATTCAAAAGCCTTCAGACGGTTAAAACATAAAACGCAGGTGTACATTTCACCGGGCAATGATCATTATCGTACCCGTCTAACTCACACGTTAGAAGTAGCGCAGATTGCCAGAACTATTGGTAGAGCGCTCAATTTGAATGAGGATTTGATTGAAGCTATCGCCTTGGCGCATGACGTCGGGCATACACCTTTCGCCCATACTGGCGAAGAAGTTTTAAATGAGCTATCGCCACACGGTTTTAAACACAATCAAAATAGTGTGCGCGTATTAACTTATATTGAGCAAAGGCGCAATAAGCACGGACTTAATTTAAGTTGGGAAGTATTGGACGGCGTTTTACATCATAGCGGCTATGGCAAAAATAAAAAGTGCGCGCAAACATTGGAAGGACAAATCATACGATTCAGCGACAAAATCGCCTATGTACAGCATGACATTGACGATAGTATCCGCGGCGGATTGATCACCGAAGCAGATTTGCCCCAACAATATACGGCACTGTTGGGTCACAGCCATAGTCAGCGCATTGCCGTTTTAGTCAATGATTTAATTAACGAAAGTAAACGGCAAATGGAACAAGCGCAACCAAATGACAGCATTGTTTTTGCTTTTTCCAAGGAAATTGACGAAGCACTACAAGGTTTGCGGCAATTTATGTTTGATACCATTTATCATGGCAGCGTTTGCGCAAAAGAACGAGAACAGGCTTCTTTTGTAGTGAAATATTTATATGAATATTATTTGAAAGCACCAGAAAAAATGCCGGAGAATTATTATCGGATCGCCTGCGAAGAAGATGTAGATCAAGGTGTTGTCGATTATATTTCGGGAATGAGCGATAACTACTGCGTGGAATTATTTAAAGAATTAGCATTGCCTCGTTCATTCTTAACGGCAAATTAACTTATGAAAAGTATAAAATGTTTCAAAAAGGGATATGTCGGATTTACTCGAAATAAAATGAGTTATACCAAAAGAAGAGGACATATATAATGAATAATACACCAAGAATTTTGGTTGACAATGATGCCTGCCCTGTCAAAGAAAAAATATTAAAAATCGGCAGCTATTATGGTTTAGAAGTAGTGATGTTTTCCAGTATCGCCCATTATACACCCAAACAAGATGCACGAGCACGATGGGTTTTTGTTGACGCTAGTTATCAAAATGTCGATATGGCACTTTTCAACCAAGCCCGTTCGTCGGACATTGTGGTAACGCAAGATTACGGTTTAGCCGCGCTTTTACTGGATAAAAGCTGTCGGGTGCTTCATCACAAAGGATTTTTATATACAAAAGAAAATATTGAAGAACTGCTTTTGATCAGGCACCTATCTGGCAAAATACGTCGCGCCAGCGGCAAGGTAAAAGGACCTAAACCCATGACTGTCGCCGTCAGAGAACGGTTTGAATCATTACTTGAAAAAGTTGTGCAGGAGTCTTTGCAGGAATAAACGGTTTTTTGGCGAATTTTGTACAATTAGATGGAGGGATTGCTGATGTCAACGGGATTTATACCACAGGAAATTTTAGACGAAATCGCTTCTAAATGTGATATTGTTTCGGTTATCGGCGAATATGTGCCCTTAAAACGCAAAGGCGCTAATTATCAAGGTCTTTGTCCTTTTCATACAGAAAAAACGCCGTCATTTTCGGTATCGCCGACCAAACAAATCTATCATTGTTTTGGCTGTGGCGCAGGCGGTAATGTTTTTAAATTTATGATGGAAATCGAACATTTAACCTTTCCCGAGGCTGTAGAAAAATTGGCCAAGCGTGCCGGAGTTACTTTACCAGAAAAAGAATTGTCCAAAGCGGAAAAACAAGCGCTAGCGCGTCGAGAACGGTTTCTGCAAATCAACGAAGTGGTAGCGAAATATTATCAAAAAGTGTTGTTAGAAACAAAATCTGGCGCTAAATATCATACTTATTTAAATCAGCGCGGAATGAGCGACGATGTAATCGCTAAATTCACTTTAGGCGCTTGTCAGCCCGGCTGGGACGGACTATACCGATTTTTGCTGCAAAGACAAGTAGCCCCTATGGAAATGGAACAGCTGGGTTTAATCCTACCACGCAAAGAAGGCAACGGCTATTATGACCGGTTTCGGGAAAGAGTAATGTTTCCTATTCGCAACGAACGAGGACAGGTAGTCGCTTTTGGCGGGCGAATTATCGATAATAATATCAGCAATCAAAAATATATGAATTCACCAGATACGCCGCTTTTTAATAAAGGTCGTCTGCTCTATGGTTTGGATGTGGCTAAATCCAGTATTAGAGAAAAAGATCAGGCTATCATCGTCGAAGGCTATATGGATGTTATTGCATGTCATCAATACGGCGTTACGAATGTGGTCGCGCCCTTAGGCACAGCGTTTACACCAGAACAAGCTAAACTACTTATGCGCAATACTTACCAAATTTGTGTTTCTTTTGACGGCGATACCGCTGGCTCCAAGGCAACATGGCGCAGCTTAGATATACTGGCGGAATTGGGAGCGCAGGTTAAAGTGATTACATTGCCTGACGGCTCTGATCCCGATGAATTTTTGAAAAAAAACGGTTCTGAGGCCTTTCAGGCAGAAATTTCCAAAAGTCAAGAGTTGATTGTGTATAAGATTGGCAGGTTAATGGAAAATACTAATACAGATGAAATTGCTGGCAAAATGCAGATCGTCAAAGCCATGCTTGGTGATATCATGAAAATGAACAGCCCTGTCGCTCGTGAAAGCGCAGTTAACATTATCAGCCAAAAATTGCAGCTAACAGAAAATGCTATCTATAGCGAATTAAAAAATTACAACCGTTCTTCAAATTTTGAGGAGCGCGAAAAAAACGTTAGCCCAAATGCCAAACCGCCCAAAATGAAAAATGACACTGCTGCACATTTTCACCAAGAAGGACGAATAATCAAGATTCTTTATGAAAATCCCCATCTCTTGCCTATGATTGCAGAAGCTGGTGGAGAAACGCTTTTTACTGGACCACTAAAAACTTTGTATCAATCATTGAAACGACTATATAAAAAAGGAGCCGCTTTTAAAAGCTCCGATTTTCCAGAAGATGAAGCGGAAATTTTGGCGGGTATTTTGATGAGTGAAGATGGCGGCAGCGACGCTGAAAAAGTTTTAGCTGATTATATCAAATATATAAAAGCAGAGAAATTGGATCATGAATACAAGGTGCGTCTACAAGAATTGGCAGACGCCGAAAAAACGGGGGATACAGAAAAGATGTTGAATGCTTTGCGGGATCTAGAAATGCTGCGAACCATGAAAAAAGAAGCAGAGATCATAGGGAAAGGGGTATAGAAAATGGCAAAAATTGATGCTAGAGTGGAAAAGGTCAAGAGTTTGATTGATCAAGGGAAGCAAAAAGGCACCCTTACCTATAAAGAAATTATGGACGCGCTTCAGGGAATCGAATTTACACCGGAACAAATTGACGATATTTATGAGCAGCTCAGCAATATGGGCATCAAATTATCAGAGAATGACGATCCTGACGATTTGGATCTTGACGAAGCAATGATTGAGATCCCCGTTCTAGAGACAGATGACGTTGAGGAAATTAACGATATTGATTTAGAAAAAATCGAAAAAGAAGTTATCGATTTGGATTTAAGCGTACCGGAAGGCGTAGGCATTGATGATCCCGTGCGTATGTACCTCAAAGAAATCGGGCGCGTACCACTGCTGAGCGCTGAACAAGAAGTTGAATTGGCAAAAAGTATCGAGCAAGGCAACGAAGAAGCTAAAAAACAACTGGCAGAAGCTAACTTGCGTTTAGTCGTTAGTATTGCCAAACGTTATGTCGGTCGAGGAATGTTGTTTCTAGATTTGATTCAGGAAGGTAATTTAGGGCTAATCAAAGCCGTAGAAAAATTTGACTACGGTAAAGGCTTCAAATTCAGTACCTATGCTACTTGGTGGATTAGACAGGCTATTACCAGAGCCATTGCCGATCAAGCCAGAACCATTCGTATTCCAGTGCATATGGTAGAAACAATCAATAAATTGATTCGTGTCCAGCGTCAACTATTACAAGAACTTGGTCGAGATCCCACACCAGAAGAAACTGCTGCTGTAATGGAAATTCCTGTAGAAAGAGTACGGGAAATTCAAAAAGTAGCACAAGAGCCCGTTTCTTTGGAAACACCTATCGGCGAAGAAGAAGATAGCCATTTAGGCGATTTTATCGAAGATGAAGACGCACCGGCACCAGCCGAGGCCGCTTCTTATATTCTGCTCAAAGAACAGTTAGAAGGCGTGTTGGATACACTGACTGCCAGAGAAGAAAAAGTATTACGATTGCGTTTTGGTTTAGATGATGGGCGCAGCAGAACACTGGAAGAAGTTGGTCAAGAATTCGGCGTAACCAGAGAACGCATTCGACAAATCGAAGCAAAAGCGCTGAGAAAACTCCGCCACCCCAGCCGCAGCAGAAAATTAAAAGATTATTTGGATTAAAACTGTTGACGAATTTCTTTTCTTAGTTTATAATAACACTTGTCTTTTTTTAGAGAAAATGGCAGCGTATGTTGCCATTATTAGGGCCTATAGCTCAGCGGTAGAGCATCCGGCTCATAACCGGACGGTCCATGGTTCGATCCCATGTGGGCCCATTATTTAAATAAGCAATGCAGATTTTTGAATACGTATTGTGAGGGCGATTAGCTCAGCTGGGAGAGCGTCTGCCTTACAAGCAGAGGGTCGGCGGTTCGAGCCCGTCATCGCCCATTAGCGGACTATCGCAAAACCGATTTTGCGATAGTCTTTTTTTGTAGTAAAAACGATATGAATGGTCAATACTACTGGATAAATGATCAATAAGGAAGTGAAATGATGATTAAAATCATTACCAAAACCCCTGAAGAATTGACGTATATCGGCAAACGCATGGCAAAATTTCTGACTGCTGGCGATTTGGTGGCATTGGATGGCGACTTAGGCGCTGGCAAAACAACTTTGAGTCAGGGAATTGCTCAAGGATTAGACATTGCTGGTATCGTCAATAGCCCAACTTTTACGATTGTGCATGAATATAACGACGGTCGACTACCTTTTTATCATTTTGACGTCTATCGGTTGCAACAACCGCAGGAATTAGAAGATATTGGCTATGAAGATTATTTTTATGGCGAAGGCGTTACTGTTGTAGAATGGGCAAATATGATCGATGATTATTTGCCAGAAGAATATTTGCAAATTACCATCAACCATCATCAACAAGGGCGCGAATTGGCTTTAAAAGCGATCGGGCGCCATTATGAACAAATTGTAGAGGAGTTGTGCGGCTGTGATTATGCTAAGTATCGATAGTTCTACACCGATAGCTAGTGTAGCAGTATTAAAAGACGACGTGATACTCGGTGAAGCGCTGTTAAATACGCAAAATACCCATTCAGAAAAATTATTGTTGTTAGTCAGTCACTTGTTGCAAGAATTGAATTTGTCTTTAAAAGCGGTCGAAACTATTGCCGTTGCGCAAGGTCCGGGATCCTTTACCGGCTTGCGTATCGGAATGGCAACCGCCAAAGGATTGGCGCAAGCCGGCGCAAAAAAGCTAATTGCCGTACCGACACTAGACGCTTTAGCATACAATCTTCTGGGTCGTCAAGGAATAATTTGTCCTATCTTAAACGCCAAAAAAAATGAAGTTTATACTGCCCTTTATCAAAGCGAAGGGGAAACCTTAAAACGTTTAAGCGACTATTGGGCCATAAAACCAGAAGAACTGGCCAATAAACTCCATGATTTTGCTGAAACTGTTTGTTTTTTAGGTGATGGTGTTAATATCTATCGTCATATTTTAATTGATTCTCTAAAAGAATCTGTTGTTTTTGCGCCGGCTCATCAGACGTTGCCTAGAGCAGCCAGTATCGCTGCACTGGCATGGCAGCGAGCAAAACAAAACGATTTTGATGATTTATATGACTGCTCTATCATTTATGTGAGAAAATCGGAGGCTGAAGTACGATGGGAAGCAACGCATGGTCAAAAAATAACGTCATAGAAGATTTTGAAGTGCGTGCCATGACAACAGAAGATATTCCACAAGTTTGTCAGATCGAAAAAGATTCTTTTACACTGCCGTGGTCAGAATCTGCTTTCCGTTCCGAATTGGAAGATAACGAAATGGCTTTCTATCATGTAGTCGTACCCACAAGCAATCCCAAACAAGTCGTTGGCTATGGCGGATTTTGGATTATTTTTGATGAAGCGCATATAACCAATATCGCTATTAAAAGCGATTTGCGTGGTCATCGTTTGGGCCATTTATTGGTGGAAACTATGCAGCAAATAGCACGTTTAAAAGGAGCAGAGCGTATGACGCTCGAAGTCAGGGTATCTAATACCAACGCGCTGAAACTTTATCACCGATTAAATTTTAAAGAAGAAGGCGTACGCAAGCGTTATTATAGTGATAATAACGAAGATGCCTTGATCATGTGGTGTGAATTAAAAACGGAGGAAAAGAAATGAAGGAAACGATCATTTTGGCCATTGAATCCAGCTGTGATGAAACAGCGGTGGCTATTATCAAAAATGGCTATGAGATCTTAGCTAATATAGTTTCAACACAAATTGACGTGCATCAAAAATTTGGCGGCGTGGTGCCTGAAGTTGCTTCGCGCAAGCATTTGGAATATATCAATATTGTGGTACAGCAAGCTTTAGATCAAGCAGCGCTAACATGGCAAGATATCACCCATATCGCAGTAACTTACGGGCCCGGCTTAGTCGGCGCATTGCTGGTTGGTGTTGCAACTGCCAAAGCGCTGGCTTTTGCTGCCGAAAAACCTTTAATCGCTGTACACCATATTGAAGGGCATATTTATGGCAATTTTTTAGTAAATCCTGATTTGACTATGCCGCTTTTATGCTTAGTCGTTTCTGGCGGACATACCAATATTGTAAAAATTACTGATCATGGACAATACACACTTTTAGGGCAAACCCGTGACGACGCAGCTGGCGAAGCCTACGACAAAGTGGCCAGAGCTTTGGGACTGTCTTATCCCGGTGGACCGCCAATCGACCGCTTAGCTAAAGAAGGGAATGGTACGCATATCAAATTACCTAGAGCTTGGCTGGAAGAAGGTAGTTTTGATTTCAGTTTCAGCGGCTTGAAATCAGCAGTATTGAATTATCTTAATAAATCTGCTATGAAAAATGAAACCGTCAATAAAGCAGATATAGCGGCAGCTTTTCAAGAAGCGGTCATCGAAGTATTGGTAACTAAAACCATTCGTGCCGCCGAAAAAGAAAATATAAACACTATTTTGTTAGCTGGCGGCGTAGCCGCTAACAGCGGTTTGAGAACAGTCCTAAAGCAAACGGCAGAAGCCAAAGGATTGACGGTATACTATCCGCCTTTGGAATTTTGCACAGATAATGGCGCTATGATTGGCGCTGCAGCCCATTATAAAGCTTTAGCCAAAGATTATGCCGACTTGAGTTTAAATGCTGTACCTAATTTGCCTTTTTCTAAATTAGCTGTTATCCCTAATTCGAAAATTTGAATTTGCCAAAAGATACCATACAGCCGTTCTTTGCCTACACATAACCAACTAATTTTCATGAAAAAACCTAAGAAACCTTAGTAAGAATGGTATAAAAACAACATTCCTGCTAAGGTTTCAGAATTTTATCGGCTATTTTGTTATAGTATGGCTTTTTCACGCCACAACTACATTTTTTTATAAACTTAAGGCGGCTTCTACAGCGGAAATCAAAACTTCCTTAAATTTTGTCGGCGTTTTAGCGTCGCCTACAATTAAAGGCGCATAGCCTTTTTCTTTTAAAGCTTCAGCCAGCGCATTTTCTGATTTCATGCCAACGGCAACAAAAATTGTATCAAATGGCGCTGATTGCATTAACTGCCCATCTTTTTCATAGGTAATAATCCCATTTTGAATGGATTTGACTTGAGCAGACGGACACAATCTTACATCATGCTGCTTCAAGTTCGGCAAGAGATTGACGCGAATGGAAGGATATAAATCTTTGCCAATTTCATCTGCCATTTCAAAAATTGTTACCTGCTTACCATAGGCAGCTATATACTCCGCTGTTTCACATCCTACCATACTACCACCAATAACC
>CATJSX010000100.1 GCA_949743265.1 uncultured Peptococcaceae bacterium | reverse complement strand
ATAATATGTGCAATACGTTCGTCGTATTGTTCACCTATAGCCATCAATCATTCCCCCATAAAACGAACAAATTTTTGATTTATACATTGAATCGGAACAGAATAATATCACCATCGCTGACTACATATTCTTTCCCTTCAATACGGACTAATCCTTTCTCCTTGGCATTATTGTATGTGCCACAAGCCATCAGATCATTATACGAAACAATTTCTGCTCGAATAAACCCCCGCTCAAAATCCGAATGAATTTTACCAGCCGCAGCAGGCGCTTTTGTTCCGTTGGTAATCGTCCAAGCACGAACTTCCTTCGGTCCAGCTGTCAAAAAACTAATAAGTCCTAACAATTTATAGCTGGCAGCAATCAAACGATCCAGCCCGCTTTGTGATACACCCAAATCGTCTAAAAACATTTGTTTTTCTTCATCATCCAGTTCGGCAATTTCTTGCTCAATTTGCGCACAAACAATAAATGCTTCCGAGCCTTCCGCCACAGCATAGGTTTCTACTTGGCGTACGAAATCATTGCCAGTGGCAATATCATCTTCCTGAACATTCGTCGCATATAGAACAGGCTTATAGGTCAGCAAATTGCAGCTATCCAAAAATAATTTTTCTTCTTCCGACTCAATAGGCAATAAACGTGCACACTTGCCTTCTTCCAAATGAGCAATCACGCGCTCTAACAGCGCAGCTTCTCTGGCAGCCGTTTTATCGCCGCCTTTAGCGGCTTTAATAGCCTTTTGCAACCGACGATCGGCTACTTCCATATCAGAAAAAATCAATTCCAAATTGATGGTTTCAATGTCGCGAATAGGATCGACAGAACCATCTACATGGACAATATTTTCATCATCAAAACACCGAACGACGTGAACGATAGCGTCAACTTCGCGAATATGAGACAAAAACTGATTGCCCAAACCTTCCCCTTTACTGGCGCCACGAACCAAGCCGGCAATATCGACAAATTCGATTAGCGCAGGAATAATTTTCTCAGTGGCATACAATTTTGCCAAAACATCCAACCGTTCATCAGGAACAGCTACAACTCCAACGTTAGGATCTATGGTACAAAAAGGATAATTTGCCGATTCAGCGCCAGCCTTAGTCAACGCATTAAACAGCGTACTTTTGCCAACATTAGGCAAACCGACGATTCCTAGTTTCATTTTATTGATATCCTCCTTAAAAATTTTGATTCTATTGAGCCATCGTCTTTCAAGATTTTAGCTGCACACCAATTTTTAAAATTTCTTGAGAGATGCTGCAATTTTTTAATTTCCTTATGTTTTTCGTTCTCTGTCATGTAAACCTATAGAGTCACGCTAGTCAATAGACTTTTAATTTTTTCCCATAACTAAAAGCCCTTTTTCAAAAAGAGCTTTAATATTTATGACAGTATAGCATGTCAAGCATTAAAAGTAAATCATTGATTCTGTATTTCCAAATGCATGGTCTAAAAACGCCAATTTTTCACAGATACAAATTTTTAACATTTTTTCTATCTGATTGTTTCCCAGCGTTGTATGGCTTGTTAAGTTTATGACAAAATTTTCGTTTTTCTTAAGAAAATTTGCCGTACAACTGATTAAATTTATGGTATACTAAAAAAAGAGCATTTACAAAAGAAAGTAAATGCCCAAAAAATAAGGAAGGAGCGGCGCAGCGCAATGATCATCAAGGCAATGAATATTTTTGAAGATTTATTTCGGCAGGCGCAAACGCGTAACGGCAATTATTTTTGTCAGATGCAAGGTATAGATGACGAACAATCATACAATGATTTTTTGGCGCTGGCGCATAAAAAATCAAAAGACCCTTCAGAAATGGTGCTTTTGACAGCGCTTCCTTTGGCTGCGCCAGACAATCGGGTTTTGATTCAAAGCATCTTGGAGCAGCTGCCGACCATGAGCATTGGATATTATCAAAAGGAAGAATTGATTTTAGTAGCAGATAGTGCCTTAAACCAAAAATTAAAAGAAGCGCTCGATATTGTTATTCCTTTCGCTATCAACAAAGAACATTTTACTTCAACTAGTATTCGAGATAATTTTATCGTCAAAATGCTACTTTGGGCTAATCGTTATTTCAATAATTATCATTTATCGCGTACAGAGATTCCCAAAGCAATTTTTTACGGTCAGCCCAAAAAACACGAAATATATTTTATGATGCTCTTGGCTATTGCCGGTCTTGACGTTTTGCAGCTTTCGCCTCAAAAGGAGCCTTTACTAGCTAGAATTGATCAAGAACAATTAGCGCAAATTATTATCATCAACAACGCTAAAACCGTGAAAACGTTACAAGAACGTATTGCCAACGGCGTTGCTGTTGAAAAAGTAACAACGCAGGCAAAACGGGCTACGGATGAATTAGACGAGATCCTTTATAATGGTACTGGCATGTTTCGACCGTGGCAATTTGCCGATGGTAATACTCATCCTGTATTGATCAATGCGGCTTTTGAAGATATTGAAACTTATTGGAACGTTCAAGCTAGATTGCGGACCGGATTCAAAGTAGTGGGCAAAACCGTTTATACGCCAGTGTTTTTAACGAAAATTTTAGGCGTCCATCGTCAAAGGAACGTTTATTTCAAACTGATTAACGATTTACGTTCGACCAAACTAGTTTATTTTGCCGAAAGCCTTGATTTTGCGCCAGAAATGGAGAACAGACAGGCAGTTTATTCCTTGGATTTTTGTCTAAAACCAGATAAGACCATTGACCGTCAAGCATTAAAGAAACATGAATTGTACAAGCGTATGCTGACGTATCGCAGCGATATGCAGCAGTTCATTTTAAATAAACTGGATGAGCTATTTATTAACTATGAACAAGGTTATTTTAAGTTCCCTATTACTAACAAAGAAAGAATTCAGTTAATAGCAGCGGTACTAAATGCACCGGAAGCCTTGCTGAATTTAATAGAAGCTTATGATTTTACAGGTGATATTCCTAAAGCAATATTTTATTTGAAGGATCGAGAAATTTTGGGAAAAGATGACGCTCTTTTGTTAGGTTTTTTGAATCTTGTTGGTTTTGATATTGTTATTTTATCCCCTAATGGAGCAAATAATATAGAATTAGTGATAGAAGACGCCTTTATCAATATCATCAAGCTGGAAGAATTTGTACAGAATTTGCCGTTGGTTGATGAGAAGCGTACAGAAGAAAAGCGTTCTTTTCTGCAAAGAATCTTCGGTGACTAATTAACAAAAAAGGAGTTTTACAAATGGCAATCAATTTAGAGTCAAGAATCATGGACGGTATGAAAACTGAACAAACGGCAGGTGAACTTTCGCCTATCGGAGAAGCGGAATTGGTAGAATATACCGAGAGCTACAAAGATAAGCTAAGAAAATTGCCAGAAGTCGAGCAGATGACCAGCGAAATTTACATTGATGATGTGAATACGATTTTGAATTTCGGTCAGAGAGCGACAGAAGGAATTTCTAAGGTTTCTGATAACCTGTTAGCCAACATGAAAGCGGTCAGCAGTGAAGAAGCCGGCGAAATGATCGTGCAGCTAACGAAAATCATGGACAAATTTGACATCAAAGAATTAAAAGACCCCAAAGATCCCAATCCGCTTAAGCGTCTGTTTAACCGAGCACAAAACGCTATTGAAGATTTGTTCCGTAAATATGAAACAATGGGTGCGGAAGTCGATAAAGTTTATGTGATTTTGAAAAAATATGAAGGACAGATTCAAGAGGCTAATCAAGCGCTTTCAGTGATGTATGACAACAATATTGAATATTACCAGCTGCTGGAAAAATATATTGTTGCCGGTGAAATCGCTATGAACGAATTAGACAACGATTTGATTCCTCAATATGAACAGGAAGCGCAAACTTCTGGCGATCCTATGAAGGCAACACAAGTAGAAGGCTTGAGACATGCCAGAGAAATGCTTTCGCAGCGGGTTTATGATTTGCAAATTGCGGAAAATATTGCTTTGCAGACTATTCCCATGATACAAGGCATTCAGTACAGCAACTATAATTTGAGCCGCAAGATCAATTCGGCGTTTGTGATTACGCTGCCCATTTTTAAACAATGTTTGACACAAGCCGTTATGCTGAAGCGACAGGAATTGCAGGCCAAAAGCATGGAGGCACTGGATCAGAAAACCAATGAGTTATTATTGCGCAACGCGGAAAATATGTCTCGTCAATCGGCAAATATTGCTCGCATGGCCAGCGGTAGTTCGGTACAGTTGGAAACGTTGGAAAAAACATGGCAAACCATCATGAAAGGAATCGAACAAACCAAAGCTATTGAAGAAGAAAACCGTAATGCACGCGCTAATAACACGGCTAAATTAGAAAAAATGAAAAAAGAAATCCAACAAACCAGCAATGTATAAATGAGAAAGCAGTGAGAAAAGATGGAGCACTTGTTGATTTACGGGCTTTTGGATTGTTCAGCGTCTATGGCAGGAGAACCGTTGGAAGCCATGAAGCAAGGCGTAAAAGCTATGCTGGCAGAGTTAAAAAACGATGCCCAAACGCGAAATGATGCGCGTTTATCATTGATTATTTTTGACTCTATCGCTAGAGAAGCATCGGCGCCGTCCGCTTTAAAAGACGTTACGCTGCCTTATTTGTATGCGGGCGGCGTTTCAGCGCTTTTACCCGCGTTAAAACTTTTGGAAGAATGTCTTAAACGCGATGAAAAAAAATGGGGCGCTCAATTTAAACCTATCGTTTTTTTGTTTACTGACGGCAGTTGGCTGGAAAAGGTCGAAGACTTGCGCAGCTATTGTCAGAATCAGCCGTATGAGCTGATTCTTTGCGCGGCAGGAGCCAAAGTTGAACAACAAAACATAGCCGCATTGGCGAAACCTGTTATCATGCTGAATAATTTATCTATTGGTAGTTTTAGTCAATATTGTATCTGGAATGAGCGCAACTAAAAAGGGGGAAACAGATAGATGATTAGTAGTGCCATTGGAACGAGAGAAAATATCAAGATTATTGACCAAGCAGAAAACGGTCGTATGAAAATAGAAGTAATGGAGTATCAAAAATTATTAGGCAGTACAGATACCAATGCCGTAATGGATATGTACTTTATGGAGAAACAAAACATTCGCGCCAGACAAGTTGCCATTTATCTCAATGACGACGCTGTTATTCTGGAGCCGGGAGCTATGAGTTATTTCAAAGGCAATATTGAAATGGTTTCCGGAGTAACGGCCGGCAATGTTTTGGGCAGAGTTTTTTCCAGCGTGACAACAGGCGAAGCCATTGCTCAGCCAGAATATAAAGGTACCGGCGTTGTTGTTTTGGAACCATCATTTAAACATTTTTTAGTTTTGCAGCTAGAAAAAGAAGATATTGTTGTTGATAAAGGCATGTTTTATTGCGCACAGGCGGGTGTTAAAGTAGAGCCGATTATGCAGAGAAACGTTTCTTCCGCGTTATTAGGCGGGGAAGGCATTTTCCAGATTCGTTTGAGTGGCAGCGGCTTGGTCGTATTAGAATCGCCAGTTCCTGCTAGCGAAATTGATGTAATGGAATTGAATAACGAAACGCTTAAGGTCGACGGTAATTTTGTCATTTTACGCAGCGAAGAAATTACCTTTACCGTGGAGCGATCGGCAAAAACTTTAATTGGTTCTGCTGTCAGTGGCGAAGGATTGGTTAATGTGTACAAAGGCACTGGTTCGGTTTGGATGGCGCCTAGTATCAAAATTTATAATACGTTTAATCTTGCCAGATCCATGGGCGCTACCACTACCAGCAGCATGAATATGAATACCAGTAGAAGCTAGGAGTTGAAAAGCATGGGAACCATTGCAGAAGCCGTATTAGAAGACGGGCGGCGGATACCCTATGTCATTGAAGACAATCCGCCACGCGGCGGTATGAAATATACGTATTTTGCGCCGGATCGTTCTTATGTTGTACAATTTTACAATGATCCAAACGCTTCTCGTGATGAGCAGTTGCGTATGCGCTTGAAAGCGATTTTAGGTCAATATAATCCAACTTTGGCAGAAAAAAATGGTGGTGCAGCAGGGAATAGTGAGATTTTAGCAGAATACTTTTCGCAGAGGTTTTGTTGGCCGTTAGCCATCGTCCAATTTCCTGAGTTAGGAATCGTTTGTCCTACCTATCCAGATGAGTTTTTCTTTACTGAGCATTCAGCACCTCAGCTAAAATTAGCAGGCAAAGATAAAAAAAGTCATTGGTTTACGTCGATGAATCGCGATTTTTTATCCAAAGATGAGCGAGGCGATTTAAAAGCTATGCTGCGCATCGCTATTTTATTGACGCGTTCAGTGCGTAGATTGCATCAAGCGGGACTAGCGCACACTGATTTATCTAATAATAATGTTTTGATTAGCCCAAAAGATGGTAATTGTATCATTATAGATATTGATTCTTTAGTGGTGCCTAATATGTTTCCGCCAGAAGTTATTGGCACTAGAGGGTATATTGCGCCGGAAGTTTTGGCAACACTGTCGTTAGATTATCGCGATCCCAGACGACGACGGCCTAGCACGCAAACGGATCTTTATGCGCTCGGCGTTTTGCTCTACGAGTATTTATTTTTTCGCCATCCTTTGCTGGGACCCAAAGTTCATTCTACTGTTTCAGCAGGCGAAAATGATTTTTTGGCATTAGGACCAAAAGCGGTGTTTGTAGAAGATCCTGACGATTCTTCTAATCGGCCAACAAATTTAGCTGTAACGATTAAGGATGTTGGTCCGTTTTTGGAATCGTTGTTTTTGCAGCTTTTTGTGAACGGTCTGCACGATCCGCAAGCCAGACCGAGCGCTTTAGAATGGGAACGGGCGCTGGCCAAGACATGGGATTTGTTGCATAAATGCGATAATCCGCAGTGTGAAATGGGCTATTTTGTACTGTATGATGAAAATCAACCTATCTGCCCTTATTGCCATACTCGTTTAAAAAGCGATGTGATTCGCTTCCATTTAAAGACCGAAATTAGAGGCAAAGGCGGACAATGGCTTGACGACGGCGTTATTGATATCAGCGATGGCATGGCTTTGTACGGCTGGCATTTGTTTGGTAATATTTTTGCCGATGAAAAGGCGGACAAGACTGTTTTGCTACAAGTAGAGAAACGAAATGATAAATGGTATCTTGTCAATCGAAACTTGAAACAGATGACTGGCCAGCGGGGACAGACAATTCCTAAGGGAGAAAGTATGATGCTGGAGGACAAAATGGTTTTTCGGCTATCAAGAGAAAAATTCAGCAAAGTGGTATATGTGACTATCAATAGGCTGAGATGACAGTTTAAGGAGAGAAAGCAAATGAAGCACGTTGGTTTAAGTGATCAGCAAGCGGCAGAATCTAAGCAGCAATATGGCGACAACCGGCTTAGTGAAGTAGCAGGCGAAACTTTTTGGCAGAAGCTCATCGGCAACTTTGGCGATCCGATGATCAAAATTCTTTGTGTCGCTTTGGTGATCAATGTGGTTTTCGCGTTTTTGGGACAAACAGAATGGTATGAATCGGTGGGAATTGCCTTGGCAGTAATTTTGGCAACGTTCGTTTCCACGTTTTCCGAATACCGTAATGAAAGCGCTTTCCAAAAATTGCAGGAAGAAGCGTCTATGATCAAATGCAAAGTTTATCGTAACGGCGAAGTAACGGAAATCTCTATAGACGACATTGTGGTCGGCGACTGCGTTTTGTTGCAGACAGGGGATAAGATTCCAGCTGATGGCGTTTTGATCGAAGGCAATTTAAAAGTGGATCAGTCGGTATTAAACGGCGAAAATAAAGAAGCGACTAAATTGGTAATGCCGGAAAATTATGTTGACGAAAGCGGTTCTATGGATTTTCTCAATAAGTATAAAGTATTTCGAGGAACCGTTGTCTGTTCCGGTAATGCTATACTTTGCGTTACCACAGTTGGCGATAAATCGGTTTATGGACAAATTGCCAGCGAATTGCAATCTGATGAAGAACGGGATTCTCCATTAAAAGTCAAGCTAGCTGGTTTAGCTGGTAGTATCAGCAAATTTGGCTATATTGGCGGCGTGGCGATTGCGGTAGCGTTTATGTTTCAGCGCATCGTAATTCACAACGGTTTCGATTGGACGCAAATCATGATATATTGTTCTAACTGGATGAATCCAGTAAACGATTTGGTAGAAGCTGTTATTTTAGCTGTTATCATTATCGTTATGGCGGTACCGGAAGGATTACCTTTAATGATTGCCATTGTTTCAGCGCTTAACATGGGCAAGATGCTTAAAGACAACGTTTTGGTGCGCAAAATAGCCGGTATTGAAACAGCAGGAAGTTTAAATATTTTGTTCAGTGATAAAACTGGTACTATTACCAAAGGACAGTTGGAAGCGGTGACTTTCGTTGACGGCGCAGGTAATGAATACCACACCATCGACGAAGTTGCTGGTGAGTTGGGTCAGTTGCTATCGTTGTCCATTCATAAAAATACCAATGCTATGATTACTGGCGAAGGCGATCATATGCGTATTATTGGCGATAATGCTACGGGACGTGCCGTGTTAGGCTTTGTTGCCAGCAAAGGCAGTAATTTCGATGTTAAGACGGTCAATACGATCCCCTTTGATAGCGCTAATAAATATTCAGCAACACAAGTAGACGGTAGTGGTTATAACTGCACTTTAATTAAAGGTGCTCCAGAAAAAGTATTGCTCAGTTGTCGCTATTATTTTGATCAAGAAGGCAAGAAGCAGCCGTTAAACGACGCAGTGGCTGTCAATCAGCAAATTGATAATCTGGCGAAACGGGCTATTAGAGTGTTAGCGCTGGCGGTAGCGGATGAGGCCATTGTTGATGAGCAGCTACCAGCAGGTGAATGGACGCTGGTCGGTGTTATCGGTATTCGCGACGAAGTCAGACCAGAATCTATAGCCGCTATTAAAGAAGTACAAGATGCTGGCGTACAGGTAGTTATGATTACTGGCGATAGAAAAGATACCGCCATGGCGATTGCCAAAGAATCAGGTCTGCTCACCAAAGAAAGTGATTTGGTATTGACTTCTGATGAATTGCAGAGTATCAGCGACGCTGAATTGAAAAAAATGCTGCCTAATATTCGTGTCGTGGCAAGAGCTTTACCCAGTGATAAAAGCCGATTTGTCCGTATTGCACAAGAAGAAAATTTGGTTGTGGGCATGACTGGCGATGGCGTTAACGATTCACCGGCATTAAAGAAAGCTGATGTAGGCTTTGCTATGGGCGGCGGTACTGAAGTCGCCAAAGAAGCCAGTGATATTGTTATTATGGATGATAATTTCTCATCTATTGACAAAGCGATTTTATATGGCCGCACGATCTTTAATAGTATTCGCAAGTTTATCATTTTCCAATTGACCATCAATGTAGCGGCTGTTTTGGTTTCTTTTGCCGCGCCTTTATTGGGTATGGAAAATCCTTTATCTATTACACAAATCCTATGGATCAATCTGGTTATGGATACATTAGCGGCATTAGCTTTCGGCGGCGAACCGGCGTTAGCACGCTATATGCAAGAAAAACCAAAGCGGCGGGACGAAAATATTGTCAGTCCTTATATGTGGAGTCAAATTTTAACGGGCAGTTTTTGGGTATTTGCTTTAAGTATGATCTTTTTGCTGACGCCGTTATTTGATAATCTTTTTCGTCAAGCAGATGGAGATATCTATCAATTGACCGGTTATTTCACCTTCTTTATTTTCGCTTCAGTGTTTAATGCTTTTAACGCACGTACCGAACAATTGAATCTCTTTGATCATATCAGTAACAATACTGGTTTCTTGAAAGTGCTTTTGCTGATTGTAGTCATACAGATTATTATGACTGATTTTGGCGGCGTAATTTTACGTTGTTTTGGTCTGACACTTTCCGAATGGGTAGCAGTCATTTTATTGGCGCTAACGATCATTCCTGTCGATCTTTTGCGCAAAGTATTGGTCAAAGGCAGATTATAAAAAGTATACCTTCTGCCTTTGGCAGATGGCAATATATCAAATTACTATTTATAAATAAAATTTAGGAGGAATTGAGTATGGCAATTAGTTTACAAAAGGGACAGAAAGTTGATTTGACAAAAACAAATCCGGGATTAAGCAAAATTTTGGTCGGCTTGGGTTGGGATACCAACAAATATGACGGCGGTTCCGCCTTTGACTTAGACGTTGCCGCTTTTTTGACAGCAGATGACGGTAAAGTTGCCAATGACGGAAATTTTATTTTCTATGGCAATTTGAAAGATCCTAGCGGTGCTGTTACCCATTTGGGTGATAATTTGACTGGTGAAGGCGACGGTGATGATGAACAATTAGTGATTGATTTGAATGCAGTACCCGCTGATGTGGAAAAAATCGCTTTTTCCGTTACCATTTATGATGCTGATGTACGCAAACAAAATTTTGGACAAGTCTCCAATTCCTTTATTCGTATCGTCAATAATGATAGTAATGAAGAATTGATTCGCTATGATTTGGGAGAAGATTTCTCTATCGAAACAGCAGTTGTTGTCGCTGAATTGTATCGTCACAACGGCGAATGGAAATTCAATGCCGTTGGCAGCGGTTTTGAAGGCGGTCTTCATGCTTTGTGCAAAAACTATGGCGTAAATGTCGGTTAATTAAAATGAACAGAATAAAATTAAGACGAAATAGTTGAGGAGGCAGTTATCATGTCAGTAAGTTTGCAAAAAGGACAAAAAGTTGATTTGACAAAAGGTAATGCAGGATTGAGCAAAATTGTTATCGGGCTGGGATGGGATGAAGCCAAACCACAAAAAAAAGGTGGCTTTCTAGGCGGTCTATTAGGTGGCAACAAAAATGTTCAAGATATCGACTGCGATGCTATGGCAATGGTTTGCGATGGCAACGGCAAAATTACTCGTGTGGAAGACGTCGTGTTTTTCAATAATTTGTCTCATCCGAGCGGCGCTATTCAACATATGGGCGACAATTTGACCGGCGCTGGCGACGGCGATGATGAACAAATCATCGTCAATCTTTCCACTATTCCTGACGTTTATCAAAAAATCGTTTTCACTGTCAGTATTTATCAAGCGAGAGCTCGCCAGCAACATTTCGGTTTGATTGAAAATGCATTTATCCGCATTGTTGACGCTACCAATAATCAGGAATTGTGCAAGTATAATCTTTCCGACAACTATGATAATATGACGTCAGTTATTTTCGGTGAAGTATATCGTCATAATGGTGAATGGAAATTTAACGCTATTGGTTCTGGTACCACTGATGATGGCGTAGCTGAAATGGTACGTCGGTTCCAGTAAAATTTAGAGGAGGAAATCATTATGGCAATCAGTTTGGCAAAAGGTCAGCGAGTAAGTTTAGACAAAGCGCTGACGATGGCTATGGTTGGCTTAGGCTGGGATGTCAACACTTATGACGGCGGCTATGATTTTGATTTGGATGCCGCAGCGTTTTTGCTTGGCGATAACGGCAAAGTGTTAAATGATGAAAGTTTCATTTTCTATAACAATTTGGAAAGCAGAGATGGTTCAGTCAGACATACTGGTGATAATCTAACTGGTGCAGGAGATGGGGACGACGAAGTCATCGTCATCAATTTAGCCAAAGTCCCACAGGAAGTAAAAAAAATCGCCATTACCGTTACTATTCATGACGCAGTCAATCGCAAACAAAACTTTGGGCAAGTTTCTAACGCTTATGTACGCGTGGCTAAAATGGCTAATGAAAATGATTTTGACGGAGAAAGCGTTTTGCGTTTTGATTTGGTAGAAGATTTTTCTGTAGAAACAGCCATTGTTGTTTGTGAAATTTATCGTAACGGCAGTGATTGGAAATTTAACGCGGTTGGCTCTGGTTTTCAAGGCGGTTTAGAAGCATTGTGCCATAATTTTGGCGTTAATGTTTGATTGACGACATGATCATGAAGGCAAATGTTCCGCTAGACAGCGGATGTTTGCCTTTTTTAAATGGGGTGATGTTTGTGAATTTACAAGAAGTTATTGATCATGGAATGACTTACAGTACAGTAGAATTGCCTATCGGCGAATTTGAAGGACCTATTTATATTCGCAAACCCTGCACCGTTGTGGGCAATGCAACCACAATTTGGAGCAGAAAAGGACCAGCATTGGTTATTGCTTCCAATGGCGTCAGAATAGGCAATGTCCGCGTGGAAGTCATTGAAGCTGATCCTAATTCGGCTGATGGTGTCTGTTTGGTCAGTCAATATGATGATACAGAATTTCGGCATATTGAAATTTTAGGACAAGTTAAAGGCGTCAAAGGTGAAGAGGGCGCATGGAAAATTCCGCAAGTATTGAGCTTGGGCGAATTTGCCGCTCAAGAACAAACTGATTATCAAATGGAAATCGAAATCCCTGCTGCGGCAGAAATTTTTTCTAATATCAAAGGTCTGACGATTACACCAGAAAAATTAACTAAAGGACGTAATAGTGTTTATCTTAAGTTAGAACCTTGTCGAGCAGATACGTTTATTTATGGTGAAATCGTGATTGTTGGCGATTTTATCCGCACAATTTTTCTTAACGGTTTAGCTGTTCAACAAACACCTCACGATGGCGCAGTACTACTTTTTACGCCAGAAAGCAGCACAGAACAGAACGCTTTAGAAACAAAACTGTTATTAAGCAGTAGTTTGCATCAACCTATCGTCGAACGACATCAAGAAAAACAGGAATTATTAAACGATGAAAAGAAAGAAATACATCCAAAAGCCGTTATTACGCCTTTACCGGCTGATGCTTATTCGCTTCGTCGTGGCGAACGTATAGCGGTAGAGCAATTTTTCCCTGATACCATCGGTTTTACGCTGACTTATACCGAACGGCACGAACCATTAGAGATTGATCCTTATGTGATTTTGCTCAATAAAGCTCAGAAAGCGCAAAGTGATAACGACTTGATCTTTTTTGGTAATCAGCGTTCTCTTTGTGGTGGTATTATTTATCAGGAAGAGAGTCATAAAGTAATTATTACACCCAAAGCGGTCAATGCCGATATTGAACGTATTATTGTAGCGTATGCTATTTATGGCGATGATGAACGAAAGAATTTTTCAATGCTTCAGGCAATCGGATTGCAACTATGGGATCAGACACAAGAAAAAGTGCGCTTTACCATTGAAGATTTGCATTTAGAGCGTACCATCGTAGCCGTAGAAGTTTATCGCTATAAAGGTGCGTGGCGTATCAATGCAGTTGGCAGTGGATATCGCGACGGCTTGGTACGATTGTGCCAAAGTTATGGTTTGGAAATCGCTGAATAAAAACAAGTAAAGGTGATCAACAAAAGTGAAATATTATTTTGAAGGAATCCCCATACTCAAATATGGTGAAATATGGGATAAATATACTGATAAAGAACGTTTGCAATACGCATTAGGCGGTTTATTATACACGCCGGCCTCCAATGAAAAAATTGTCCAAACTTTGCTGGAGCAAAAATACCCCCATCTAAAGGCATGGGCGTTTTGTTTGGAGGATTCTATTCAGGAAAATGGTTTATTAGAAGCGGAAAAACGGCTAGTTGATTCTTTACGGCAGCTTAATGATGCTGTTTTAACGAAACGCCTTGCGATTAGCGATATGCCATTGTTGTTTATCCGCGTCAGAAGTGCGGCTCATCTTGCCCGATTTTATCCCCAAATTGCCTCATATGATCATTTGCTCACCGGTTTTATTGCGCCGAAATTTGAGCCTCAAAATATGAAAGATTACGGCGAATGGCTGAAAGCTCTTAATCACAACAGAGAATTTCCGTTGTATTTGATGCCTATCTTAGAAAGTGAAAGCATCATTGATTTGAGGCAACGATTGGATAATCTAAGCATTTTGAAAGATTATTTGGATACGATTCAGCCATGGATTTTAAATATTCGCGTTGGCGGCAATGATTTTGCCAATCGTTTCGCTCTGCGCAGAAATATTCACCAAAACATCTATGAAATAGGTTTGCTCAACAGCGTATTGATGGATATTTTAAATATTTTTGGCAGCGATTATGTCGTTTCAGCGCCTGTCTGGGAATATTTCGGTACTGCTGAGGAAATGGCATGGCAGAAAGGATTGCAAGAAGAGCTAAAATTAGATCGGCTCAATGGCTTTATCGGCAAAACTGCTATTCATCCCGCGCAGCTGTCATTGATCAACCGCGCTCTGCTCGTCAGCGAGGAAGATTATCAAGACGCTTTGCAGATTGTCCAATGGTCACCTGATGAAACATTGGGCGTCATTAAAGGAGTTGGCTCTAAGCGAATGAACGAAACACGAGTACACAAACGCTGGGCGAAAAAAATATTAGCTCTGGCTGATATTTATGGAGTGACAACAAACAATGATGAACAATAATATTGAGGTATTGACTAACGCATCTTCTTTTTCATTTGAGGAACTAATTCATGTAGCGCAGCGAGATAATAATTCAAAACGTCAATTTTTATTAGTCAATGGAAAACAGGGCAAGCATTTACCTACCGACGCTACACAAACACTGGCACTATTTGAACAGTTGGGTGAATTAGCTAAGCGTTTTTATGATAGGCGCCAAACGGTAGTTATCGGTTTTGCTGAAACAGCGACGGCTATTGGTGCGGCGGTAGCGCAAGTTTTAGGCGCAAAAACAGTTTATTTGCAGACCACTCGCGAAACGTTGAAAGATAGCATCAATTTGCTGGATTTTCAAGAAGAACATAGCCATGCTGTCAATCAGCGATTGTATTGTTGTCAACCTCAGCGTTGGCTGGCAGAAGCAGAAGTTATCTTGCTGGTTGAAGATGAGATCAGCACCGGTCAAACTATTTTAAATTTGGTAGCAGAACTGAGAAAACTACCTTATTTGCGTAAACAAGTACAATTTGCAGTGTTATCTCTAGTTAACGGCTTAAATGAAGCATCGCTCAGTAAATTATCCGCCGCAGGTATAATGTGTCATTATTTACTCAAGCTGGCATATGACAGCGCTTGGAATCCTTATCCTGATTTAATTGCCGAATCGACCATGATGCCCTTATTAGAAGAAAAGCCGTCCTTTGTTTATAAAGAAATTGCTGGTAAAGTCAATAGTCGCAGCGGCTGTGTGATAGGCGTATACCATGAGGCTGTTTTAAATTTGGCACAAACAGTTAAAGCGTATTTGCTCCAAGCACCTATTCCAGAAACAATTTTAGTTTTGGGTACAGAAGAGTTGATGTATCCGGCTATTATAACAGCACAACTTTTACAGAATACCTTGAAAGCGACCGTTAAAACTCACGCTACGACGCGCAGCCCTATCAAAATCAGTAGTCAAACGGCAGATTATCCTATCATCAACGGCTGTCATTTGACCAGTTTATACGATCCTTTGCGAACAACTTTCGTTTATAATTTGACTGCTTATGAACAAGTGGTGATTCTTTTTGATAGTGACGAAGACAGCCAAAAAGGGCTAGAAGAACTAGCAGATTGTCTTCATCAGTTTGGTTGTCGTCAAATTTTAGCGCTAAGGTGGGTGACTACATGAAAACTTCTTATCGTCAAGACGACGTGATACTGCTGCTAAAAGACGTTTCTCAGCAAATTATTGCCGAAGATACCTTCAGTCGGGAGAAAAAAATTCAAAGCGGCCTCCATTATTCTGAAATGCTGCCGTTAGAATATACGCCGACAGCGGAATATATGACACTGTATCATGAAGCGCTGGAAAAATTTAAAATTAAAACGGCGGCTGCCATCAAAATTGTCAGCGAAAAAATTTTGGCTCAAAAAGGGCGTCAAGTAGTTTTGGTTTCTTTAGCGCGGGCGGGTTTGCCTATAGGAATTTTGATCAAACGTTACCTTGCCCAATATCACCAGCTTTCAGTGCCTCATTACGGCGTTTCAATCATTCGTGATCGTGGAATTGATCATCAAGCCATGAAAACAATCTTAGCGTCACATGAAGCGCAAACTATTCAATTTGTTGACGGTTGGACCGGCAAAGGAGCCATTTTGCACGAATTAGAAAGGGCATTGGCTGATTATCCTCATATTTCTACACAGTTGGCTGTCTTGGCTGATCCTGCGCAACTAACCGATTTATGTGGTACCCATGAAGACTTTTTGATTCCTAGCGCTTGTCTAAACGCTACAGTATCAGGACTAATCAGCCGCACCATCTTGAACCGTCATTTAATCGGTCCTCATGATTATCACGGCGCTGTTTATTATGACCAACTAGAAAAAGATGATTTGTCTTATCATTTTATTGACACAATTGAGCAATCTTTCCAGCTAGCTCAAGACATAACAGAACCGCACCGAAATTCTATAACTGGTATGACGGAAACGCAAAAAATTGCTGCCGATTTTGCTATTAGCGATATCAATCTCATCAAGCCCGGCGTCGGAGAAACGACGAGAGTGCTTTTGCGTCGTGTGCCATGGAAGATTTTGCTTGGCGAGCAAGAAGACATGACAGGGTTGGAACATATTCTGCGCTTAGCCGCTGAAAAAAATGTTCCTGTTGAAAGGTATCCTTTACAGGTTTATCGTGCTTGCGGCTTAATCAAAAATATGAGCGCTGATCTATAAAGGAGGAACTATGCTGTTATTTGCTGTCGATTTGGATAATACTTTGCTTTTCTCATACAAAAAATACGCAAACGGAATTTGCGTAGAAAGAAAAAATGATAAAGCTCTATCTTATATGACGCCAAAATCTTATGAATTGTTAAAGGAAGTGGCTCAAAAAGTTTGGCTGATGCCGATAACAACGCGTTCGCTAGCACAATATCAACGCATCACATTATTTGATACACAAGCGCCGCCAATAGCGCTTTGCGCTAATGGTGCTATTTGTTTAAAAAATGGCGCTATTGATGAAAGTTGGCAACAAGAAACGGAAGCGCTGATAGCGCCTAGTGGTGATGAATTAGAAAAAGCATTATACTTATTAACTCATGATCAGGCAATCACGCTCCAGCCGTCCTTTATTGACAGCGCTTTTGTATATGCTAAATCGCAAAATATAGCACTGTCTCTCAAACGATTGCAAGAACAACTTGATTTAACCAAAGTATCACTTCAAACTAACGGCGAAAAACTATACATACTCCCTAAAAATTTGACCAAAGGCAACGCTTTAAAGCGATTATGCGCTCAATATCAGCCCCAAAAAATCATCGCAGCAGGAGATAGTGAGTTTGATTTATCCATGCTGCTTTTAGCTGATACTGCTATTATTGCGCCTAATGAACGTTTGATAAGCGCTTTGAGTGATCATAGAAAACTATGGATTGGCACAACGCCTGATGAAACGTTTGGGGAATTCGTCTTGGAAAAAGTTTTGGCAGAAAGTCAATAAAATGACAGAGAAATTTTCATAAGAAACGGCGTTGTTTGCAGCACACGCCGTTTTTCTATTTTTACCATATCGCTTCATGATGGTGTTTCTCTATTTCCATTAAAGATTCATTAAAAAACACCGTTTTCTTTCAATATTATAAACAATAAAATTGACAGTCAATTATTTTTTGAGAAGGATAAGAGGCGACTCAGAGAGAATGATTATAGCAAATCAATTATTTTCCGCAGGAGAACAAGCAATGACAACACAACATCCTTACTTTACTTTTAGAAAATTAGCGTGGCTAATATGCATCGTCGTTTTTTTGATTTCCGCAGGACTATTAGCAAAAGATTTGTATCAAGCTAAAAAAGATCAAAATGCTTATGAACAACTAGCCTTACAGGTGCAAAGAAGAGATAAAACATCGCAGACATTATCTGAAACTGGTTTACTCAACAAATATGATTTTCTATGGCAGCAAAATCATCATTTAGGCGGCTGGTTATTGATTAATGATACACCAGTTAATTATCCAGTCATGTACACTCCTGATGATCCAGATTATTATTTACGCAGAGCTTTTGATGGCGGCTATTCTGCCAGTGGCAGTTTATTTATTGCCGAAGGTTGTTCGCCTGATACAGATCATGTCATTATTTACGGTCATCATATGAAAAACCATACTATGTTTGGCAGCTTACCATTATATGAATCAACAGATTATGCGCAAAAACATGCGGTTATTCATTTTGATACGCTAACGGAAGAAAGAGAGTATCAAGTTTTAGCCGCTTTCTATAGCCGTGTTTATCGACAAGATGAGGAAAATGTTTTCCGTTATTATCAATATACCGATTTATCAGATCCTAATATATTTGCCGAATATATTGAGCAAGTTAAATTATCAGCATTGTATGATACTGGTGTAGAAGCCGTATACGGCGATCGTTTGCTAACATTATCAACATGCAGTTACCATACTGATAATGGACGATTTGTTGTAATAGCAGTGTGTAAAAAACCGACAGAATAAACTTTACACTATCAATCCAACTCATGAAATGGAGGAAACAATGACGACAATAGATTTGATTATCTTAGGAATTTTAAAAAAAGATTCTTTAAGCGCTTATGACATTCAAAAACTAGTAGAATATCGTCAAATTTCTCAATGGGTGCGTATCAGTACCCCTTCTATTTATAAAAAAGTTTTGCAACTAGAGAAAAAAGGTTATATTAAAAGTGTCCTTACTAAAAGCGGAAAAAAAATGGAAAAGGCAGTATATTCTTTGACAACTAGTGGCGAAAAAATTTTTGATGAACTGATGCTCGATATTTCTGCTAAACCTATTCATATTTTTTTGGATTTTAACGCCGTAATCGTTAATTTGGATAATCTTGCATGGGAAAAACGACAACTATGTTTGGAACAGATAACAAACAATATACGTATATTGAAGGAACGTATGCAAAAAAATCTTGACGACAAGGAACAAGCGAAGGACATTCCTGCCGAAGGAATGAGCGTTTTAAAACAACAATTTCTTTTGATAGAAGCTATTGAAATATGGCTAGCTGCTATGAGAAAAGATTGGCAGCTTTAAAAGCCATTTTTCACGCCATAAATACAATTTTTTATTGTATAAACTATCTCATTTTTATCGTGATCGCTCGCCAACTACTCGATCATGCTTTAATAGAATTGATTTCAAGCAAAGGGGCACTTTATGAATATTTACGGACAAACATTAACACAACTGGAAAACTATTTTACCACTTTAGGCGAAAATCCCGCCAAAGGAAAATTGCTTTTTCGCAGTTTATATCAAGAAAAGATTACCGATTTTGCGCAAATTTCTTCCTTTAAAGCCACTTTGCGCTGCCAATTGGCCAAAGATTTTTCGTTAACATTGCCCAAATTGGTAACACAATTGACAGATCATAATGCTTGTAAATTTTTATTTGCTTTAGAAGACAGTAATTTGATTGAAGCCGTTTTAATGCAGCAAAAATTTGGTTTTAGTCTTTGTTTATCCACACAAGTTGGCTGCAATATGGCATGTGCTTTTTGTCAAAGCGGTCGTTTCAAAAAAGTACGTAATTTATCGGCAGCTGAGATGACAGCTCAATTATTGGCGGTTGAACAATTAACGCAAAATAAAATCGTCAATGTTGTTTTAATGGGTATTGGCGAACCTTTTGATAATTATGAACAAGTAATGGCTTTTATCCATATCATCAGTCAGGCACAAGGTTTATCTATTGGATTAAGACATATCACAGTTTCCACTTGCGGCATTGTGCCAGCTATTATTCAATACGGTCATGAGCCAATTCATGGACAATTAGCCATCAGTTTACATAGCGCTAATGATCAGCTGCGCAGCCAATTGATGCCTGCCAATCGCCGTTATCCTTTATCAGAACTCATGCTTGCTGTTGATGACTATTTGGCTCATACTCGAAAGAAGGTTATGCTGGAATATATCTTACTAAAAGACCTTAACGATAGTTCTGCTTGCGCTGAAGAATTGGCAAGGCTTATTGGCAATCGCCGCCGTTGTCAGGTAAACTTAATTCGCTACAATGAAACGCAAAACAGCGGTTTTTATGCCAGCGATTGGGACCGTTGCTTAAATTTTTACCAAATCTTAAAACAGCACCACCTGACTGTCACCATACGTCGCGAATTTGGTGCAACGTTAAACGCGGCTTGTGGTCAGTTGCGGGCTGATTATGAAACCATTTAATCATTCTGTTGCTTTTGCCCGCCCTGATGATCAGTAATATAATTATCTCGATAAATCATTTGGCCGATAGGCATTACGGTATAGCCTTTTGCTTTGGACTCTTTTAAAATTTCATCAATAGCTTCTGCTGTATGCTGACCGTTATTATGACAAAGGATAATCGCACCGTTGTGCAAATTTTTGGTCACTCGAGCTACAATATCGTCTTTGGTCAGATCTTCTTTCCAATCTAGGCTGTCAATCGACCACTGTATGGGATAATAACCTAAATTTTTCACTTCATTAACTGATTGATTATTATATTCTCCAAAAGGAAAGCGGAATAATTCAGGTGTATAACCAGTCACTTCCTGAATCATAGCAGCGTTTTCTGTTAATTCCGTCGCAATTTGCTCTGAGGAAAGCTCATTCATATGAGGATGACTTACACTATGCATGGCAACTTCGTGACCTTCTTGAGCAATTTTTTTCGCCATTTCAGGATATTCTCTCAACCAAATATTAGTGAGAAAAAAAGTAGCTTTAACGTCATGCGCTTTTAGTGTCTGTAAAATTGCTTCTGTATGTTCAGCTCCCCAAGCAGCGTCAAAACTTAAACCAATGTGTTGCTCTTCTGTATAAACAAAATAAATTGGCGTTACTTTATTCACAGCAGCACTGACACTTTTAGCTATTTGCGTATCATCCAAATCTAAAACCACAAAAGGCGCAATAAAAAGGAATGCTGTCGCGAGCCAACGGGTAATTCTTCCTTTTGATATGACGACCATTTTCATCACAAAATCCTCCTTAAAGATACATTTAATTCATCTTATGCAAAGGAAATTTTTTTATACAACATCAAGCATTTCGTTTTTGAAGAAATAAACACCTCGAAAATAAAATCATATCAAACACTTAAATTCGATTTTAAACCATTGGCTACACATTAAAATATCTATCAAACAGCGATTGCTGAAATTTTTAAAAGAAAAGAAGACGAAAATAAATTTCCGTCTTCTCACTATATTATTATCGTTATCAATGGTAAATAATTATTATCAACAAAAAGAAAGCCTTGTCAAAATCGTACATTTTTTAACCAATTTAACGATTTTAACAAGGCTTCTTGATAAAATTTTTTCCAAAACGTTCACAACAAATGAGGGTTTTCCCTCATTATTTAATACATTTCGTTAAGTCATCATCATCTTCTTCAATTGTTGTTAATGGTTCTTCTTCCATTGTTTCAACAACATCATTCGCTTCAGTTTCCTTGCTTTCATTAGCTTCCGTATCAGCAGCTACCATATCTTCAGCCACTTCATTGTCCAGAGTGATATAATTATCCTCCGTAACTTCAAAATTCATATCTGGTTCTTGGTTTTCTGTTGGATTAGGTTGAGCTAACTCATTCTTTTTGGCAAAAAATTTGGACGCTACAAAAGCTGCGACCGCTGAACCCACTGCCAAAACGACGCCAAAGATCATTTTTCCCGATACGCCTGATTTTTGTTTTTCTGTTTTTTTAGACATGGTTCTGACCTCCATCGTTATATTTTACTAATTTATTGTAACACACTTGCCAACTTTATACAATGGCAAGAAAAAATATTTTCTCAACAAACTACAACTGATAAAACGCCATACCAACTGCACCCATGCCAATATGCGTAATGACTACGTTACCAATTTGCATAAAAACAAAATCATCGCAGTTAATCTTTTCTTGAAGGCGGTTAGCAATGTATTCAGCGGTTTCTTTATTATCGCAATAACCCATGGCGCAATAAACTTTTTTCTGCGGATCTATTTTCTCTGCCAAAACATCAATCAATCGTTCTAAGGCTTTATTTTCTTTGTTGCCACGTACCTTTTCATAGGCGTGAATAACGCCGTCTTTTAAACGCAAAATCGGCTTAATATTTAATAAAGAGCCTACTAAGAAACTGGCTTTGCCAATGCGTCCGCCTTTTTGTAAATTATCCAGAGAATCCAAAAGAAATAAAAGATCCAGCTTTTCTACTATCATTTCCAATAATAACAGCGTTTCCTGCAAAGTCCTTCCTTCATTTAAGGCTTTTGCTGCACTGAGTACTACCAATCCCAAACCCATTGTCGCGCTGCGACTGTCGATTACTGTCACTTTGACTTGATCAGCCACCATATTTTGCGCTAAACGAGCGCTTTGCACTGTACCACTGAGATCACTGGAAATATGAATAGAAATAATTTCTTTAACGCCTTCTGCCGCTAAAGATTGATATACTTGAGCAAAAACGGCTGGCGATGGCTGCGAAGTGGTTGGTAGTTCCTTTGCGCCGCGCAGCATGCCATAAAAAGTCTCATTATCAATGTTAACGCGATCCAAATAGCTTTTGCCTTCTATCAATACGGTCAACGGCACAACAATGATGCCATACTGCTCAACAATTTCCTGTGATAAATCAGCGGTACTATCTGTCACAATTCGAATGTTGCTCATTATTTTCCCTCTTTCACCCCAAGTGTTATTCTGCTGAAATCAAATAAAAATACACGGCTTGTGTTCCGTCATGAAGCTCAAAATCAATATCAGGATATTCTTCTTCCAGCCATGATAACAACTCTTGGGCTTCCTTTTGCTGAACATCTTCACCATAATATAGCGTCACCAGCTCGTAATCATCAACAGGCATCAAATCCAAAGTTTCTTTGAGCAAAGAGCGCACATCATCGCCTACTGCCGCAATCTTGCCGTCAATAATTCCCAGTATCTGTCCTTCTTTGATGGTATGACCATCTAAATTGGCATCACGCACTGCATAAGTCAATTCACCACTGACTACTTGCGAAAGCGCCTGTGTCATTTTTTGAACATTATGCTCTACTTCATTTTCACCATTATACGCCATCAAAGCAGAAATTCCCTGCACAATCGTTCGGGATGGCACGACAAAAACTTGTGCATCTTCAGTCAATTTAGCGGCCTGTTCCGCTGTCAAAATGATATTTTTATTGTTTGGCAAGAGAATAATCTTTTTCGCATTAACTTTACCAATAGCGTCAATAAATTCTTCAGTGCTGGGATTCATAGTCTGTCCGCCCGTAATAATCATATCGGCGCCCATACTTTTAAAAATTTCATTCAATCCTTCACCAGCACTAACGACAATAATTGCCGTTTCCTTTGGGACAACAGGCTCAGTAGAAACAAAATTTGCCTGCGCCTGCGCTTTCATATTTTCGATTTTGACATCGTTTAAATCCCCAATGGTAATGCCATATTCTAAGACTTTGCCCGGATTATTCGTATGCACATGAATTTTCGTCACATCATTCGTACTAACAACCAACACGCTATCGCCGACTTCAGTCAAATATGCTTTGACTGCCGATACATCGACTGTCACTGACGATTTATTCCTAATAATCAATTCTGTACAATATTGAAAGACAATATCGTCAGGATTAGCGAAATAATGTTCATCCGTTGCCATGCTAAAGTTTTCTTCCACCGTTGCTATCGTTTCAATACTTTCTCCTAAAAGTCCCGAAAGCATACCTTCTACCATAATTAAAAGCCCTTTAGCGCCAGCATCAACGACACCAGCCTGCTTCAAGACCGGCAAAATTTCCGGCGTTCTAGCCAGACTGCGATAGCCTTCTTCCAAATATAAACGCAAACCATCCTCTAATGTACTTTCATTGGTTAGCTTTTCATTCAAATAAGCGCCGGCTTCACGGGCAACCGTTAAAATTGTGCCCTCCATCGGCTTTACCACTGCTTTATATGCTGCTTCTACGCCACCAGAAAAAGCGGCAGCCAAAAGTTTAGGCGTTAAAACCTCCTCGTGAGCTAACGCTTTAGAAAAACCGCCCAAAATCTGCGATAAAATAACGCCTGAATTGCCTCTAGCGCCCATTAGCGCTCCATAAGCCATTTCACTGGCTACTTTGCCGACAGTAAGCTTGCTCTCATCAATGCGTGAAATAAATTTGCCCACTGAATTTAACGTCAGCGACATATTAGTGCCAGTATCGCCATCAGGCACTGGAAAAACGTTTAAACTATCCACACTGGCCTTTTCTGCATTCAATTTATTAACTGCCGCTAAAAACATTTGCTTGAGCATCTGCCCATTCGCTTGATATTTATCCACTATTTGCTCAGCCTCCCTGATTTTCAAAATTACCGGATAAAATTATGGTTTACTTATTAGCATTGATTGTCATGTCTATCTTAATTTTTCTCGAACAACGCTCTCACAACCAGTATTGTCCGTTTCTTTAATAAGAATACCGCATTTAGGGCAATTTTGCAAATCGTTCTTATGATTTTACCGCAATTTCTTTGTTATCTAAAAATAAAGCCTACCGGAGACAAAAAGCAACTGCCTTCCAATAGGACTTCATTTTTCAATCAATGGCGTTATCTTAATTTCTTTAGCTCATCCAGCAAATAATCATTTAAAACGCGAATGTAAGTCCCTTTCATCCCTAACGATTTAGACTCGATAACGCCAGCGCTTTCAAATTTGCGCAAAGCGTTAACGATAACCGAACGCGTAATTCCTACGCGATCAGCAATCTTGCTAGCAACCAATAACCCTTCGGGACCGTTTAATTCAGCAAAAATGTGCTCAATAGCTTCCAATTCGGAATAAGAGAGCGTAGCGATAGCGATTTGCACCGCCGCTTTTTTTCTGGCTTCATCTTCAATTTTATCGGTCTTGCTGCGTAAAATCTCCATACCAATAACGGTTGCGCTATATTCAGCCAAAATTAAATCTTCATCATTAAATTGTTGATTAAATTTCGCTAAAACCAGCGTTCCTTGCCGTTCGCCGCCGCCGATAATAGGCACGATGGTCGTAACCTTGCCGCCAAAATCGCAGTTGGTTCCATTGAAAACGCATGTTTTACTATCTTCGTTAATATTAGCTTTGGTTTGATTTTCTCTAAGCAAGTTATCATTGTATTCTTCAGGCATACAGCCATTTTCAGCAATCATCATTTCTACAGTGGCACAATTAAAACCGTCAACGAAATAACTTCCCAGCAAACGGCCATTTTTACTAATAACATAAACGTTGCTTTGGATCATATCTGCCAAAATTTTAGTGACTTCAGAAAAATCAACAGTTGTTTCTTTATTTTTCTGCAACAATTTGTTGATCAATCGTGTTTTTTCCAATAGGGTCATCATCTTTTTCTTCCTCCTTAGTTCGTTTAAACCTATTACAATATAAATTTGCTAAAGTCTTTGTCAACCATCAAATCGTTTAATTTTTCCTCGACATACGCTTTATCAATAACCACATAGTTTGTTTCATTTTCTGCGGTCATAAACATAACATCTTCCAATAATTTTTCTAACATGGTGTGCAATCGTCTAGCGCCAATATTCTCATTTTGTTCATTCATGGCAAAAGCCAATTTTGCCATAACGCTAATGGCTTCATCAGTAAAGCGCAAATCGACGTTTTCCGTTTTCATTAACTGTTCATACTGCTTAAGCAACGAATTACTGGGTTCACGCAAAATTCGTTCCAAATCATGCTCGCTTAAACTTTCCAATTCTACACGAACAGGAAAACGACCTTGTAACTCAGGAATCAAATCGTCGGGTTTAGCAATATGAAACGCACCAGCAGCAATAAAAAGTATATGATCAGTTTTGACATTGCCATACTTTGTTTTTACGGTGCTGCCTTCTACAATAGGCAAAATATCGCGCTGTACTCCTTCTCGGGAAACATCGGGACCACTGGAGGAGCCTTTGGCAGCGATTTTATCAATTTCATCCAAAAAGATAATACCGGCATTTTCCGCCAAAGCGATGGCTTCCTGCTTAACTTCCTCAAAATCAACCAGCTTTTCCGCTTCTTGCTGAGTCAAAATTTTTCTGGCTTGTTCAATAGTCACTTTACGCTTTTTCATTTTTTTCGGCAGAATATTGTTGAACATATCGCCGAAATTGCCGTTCAGATCATCCACTCCCATGCTGGAAAGCATATCATTGACCGTATTGGTATCTTCTACTTCTACCTCAACGTAATCATCCTCTAATTCTAACCGTTTCAGCTTTTCTTTCAAAATTTCTCGTTTATCTTTAATGGCGTTGATATCTTCGTTAGCGCCTGTCTCTGTCTCGTCATTTTTCGGAAAAAACATTTCAAAAGGATTGCTGGCACCGTTCTTCTTTTTCGGAAGTGGCGCGATCAAATCCAGCAAGCGTTCGTTGGCGTTTTTTTCAGCTTGTGTTTCCACTTGCGTAATTTTTTCTTCATTAACTTGCCGAATGGCTGCTTCAACCAAATCTCTGACCATAGATTCTACATCGCGACCCACATAGCCGACTTCGGTAAATTTTGTCGCTTCTACTTTAACGAAAGGCGCTTTAACCAATTTCGCCAGCCGTCGCGCAATTTCGGTTTTGCCGACACCGGTAGGTCCAATCATAATGATATTTTTCGGCGTAATCTCCTCCTGCGCTTCTATAGGCAATAAGCTGCGCCGATAACGATTTCTTAGCGCAACCGCTACGCTTTTCTTCGCTTTTCCCTGACCGATAATGTACCGATCCAACTCAGCAACAATCTGCTGCGGCGTTAGATTTTCCATGTTTTTCCTCCTTTATGCTAATTCTTCTACAGTGATATGATCGTTGGTATAAACGCAAATTTCACCAGCGATTTCCAATGCTTTAACGGCAATTTCCCGCGGTGAAAGCGACGTATTAGCTAATAAAGCTCTACCAGCCGCCAGCGCATAGTTGCCACCAGAACCAATAGCAACGATGCCGTGATCTGGCTCTATTACTTCACCATTACCAGAAACAACTAACATTTCTTCCTGACTGGCTACAATCAATAACGCTTCCAAATTACGCATAGCGCGATCTGAGCGCCATTCTTTAGCCAATTCAATAGCAGCTTTGGATAAATTACCGTGACATGATTCCAAATAGCCTTCAAATTTCTCAAATAAAGTAAATGCATCGGCTACCGAACCAGCAAAACCAGTAATCACTTTGCCACCATAAAGTCTGCGCACTTTTTTGGCAGTATGCTTCATGATTGTCGTTTCGCCCATAGTTACCTGACCGTCGCCGGCAATCGCCACATTTGTTCCTTTTTTTACCGCTACGATGGTTGTCGCATGAAACATAATTTTTGACCTCCTATGCCCTAGGATGGGCTTTAAAATAAACGTGTTGTATTTTCGCTTTTGATACCTCTGTATAAATCTGCGTGGTGGAAAGACTTTCATGACCTAAAAGTTCCTGAATGATACGAATGTCCATTCCGTTATCTAATAAATGGGTTGCAAAAGAATGTCTGAAAACATGAGGCGTCATCTGAAAATGAAGCGCACCTTTCTTGATATAGCTTTCCAATAAATATTCAATGCCTCTAATAGTCAAACGTCCGCCTCGATGATTCAAAAACAGCGCCTGATTGTCAGGATCTTTGAGAAAAAAGGCACGCCCTTGCTGCAAATATTTTTCGATAGCGGCAATAGCCTTGCGCCCCATAGGCACCAAACGCTCCTTTTTGCCCTTGCCAACAATGCGCAGTATTCGCCCTTCGACTGAAAAATCACTAACATTTAACGCCGCCAGTTCCGATACCCGCAAACCAGAACTATAAAGCAATTCAAAGATCGCTTGATCTCGCAGCGAAGTAGGATCTTCCCTTTTGGACAATTCATCAAAAAAATCACTAAGTGTTGTTTCTGTGGCTACTTTAGGCAAGCGCTTGGGCTTTTTAGGAGTGCTTAAAAGCGCTACAGAATTATCCTCAATCACCTCATCCTGTTGCAAAAAACGACAAAACGTTTTTAGCGCAGCTACTTTGCGAGCAATAGAACTTTTTGATAGACCTTTATTTTGCAAAAAAACCAAAAAATAACGGGCGTGATGATAATCTAACTGCTTTAAATCAGCCGTACCGCCGTCTTTTTGTAGAAATTCTTTCAACTGCAAAAGATCCTGTCGATAAGCCGTAATGGTATTGACTGCATAGCGACGCTCAATGGCTAAATAATCTAAAAAAGCCTGAAGCTGTTCATCAAACTGATCCATGATTATCCCTCTTCTAATTCTGCCCAAAAAGTCTTTAACGACATCAAGGCTCGCTGCGCAATGCACCCATTTTTTTCTTTTTTGTCTCTAATTTTTTCTGTCAGAGGCGGTAAAAGGCTAAAATTAATATTCATTGGTTGAAAATTTTTGCTTTTAGCCGTTGTAATATAGTTTTCCAAACCACCTATAGCCGTATCCAAAGGAAAGGCGAGCGGTGTCTGTCCTTTAATCAATCTTGCTGCGTTTATACCAGCAACCAAACCGCTGGCGGTCGACTCAACATAACCCTCTACCCCTGTCATCTGTCCTGCCAAAAAAATAGTTTGCTGCGTTTTTAGCTGGTTGGTTGGCAGCAAATATTTAGGCGAATTGATAAATGTATTGCGGTGCATCACTCCATAACGGACAAATTCTGCATTGGCTAAACCGGGAATTAGCCGCAAAACGGTTTGCTGATCGCCCCATTTCATGCGAGTTTGAAAGCCAACGATATTAAGCAAAGAGCCGTCAGCGTTATCTTTACGCAACTGAACCACTGCATAAGGCGCTTCTGTTCGATGAGGATCTTTCAATCCCACTGGTTTCATTGGTCCAAATAATAACGTCTGTCGTCCTCTTTTCGCCATGGTTTCGATAGGCATACAACCTTCAAAAAAAATTTCTTTTTCAAAGTCTTTCGTCGGCGTCCACTGAGCATTTAACAACGCTTCATAAAAAACGTGATATTCTTGCTCTGTCATCGGACAATTCAGATAATCAGCATCTCCTTTATCATAACGAGATGCCCAAAAAGCTTTATCATAATCAATAGAATCGGCAGTCACAATAGGCGCCGCCGCATCATAAAAATATAAATCGTCATGACCGGTCAGATTTTTGATACATTCTGCCATTTTACCGTCAGTCAACGGACCAGTGGCAACAATAGTGACCATATCCCCTTCAAGGGTGGTTACCTCTTCATTGAATACTTCAATTAACGGATGCGTCTGCAGCTTGTAAGTGATACATTGAGCAAATTGTTCGCGATCGACCGCTAAAGCGCCCCCAGCAGGTACACTGTGCTCATCAGCACAAGCCATAATCAACGAACCGCTCAAACGCAACTCTTCTTTTAATAAGCCTACCGCATTCTCAAGATTGTTGGCTCGCAGAGAATTACTGCAAACTAATTCACCGAATAAAGCAGTCTTATGCGCCGCTGTTTGCTTTTGAGGGCGCATTTCATATAGCTGTACACTGATGCCTCGTTCAGCCAACTGCCAAGCGGCTTCGCTGCCTGCTAAGCCCGCACCGATAACGCGTACCGTATTATTCTTCTCCTTCATTTACTTTCTCCGTATCTGCTTTTAATTCATAATTACATTCTTTATTATTGCAAATAACGACGGTTCCTTTTTTGGTATTTTTCTCGACCATATATCCTTTGTGACACTTAGGACAAATCTCGCCGGTCGGTTTATCCCATGTGACAAAATCACATTCGGGATAATCGCTGCAGCCGTAAAACACCCGTCCTTTTTTACTCCTGCGCAATACCACATCGCCTTCATGACAAACGGGACATTTTATACCAATAGTTTCCAGCAAAGGTTTAGCGTTTTGACATTCTGGAAAGCCTGGGCAAGCCAGAAATTTACCATATTTTCCTAGTTTGATCACGAAATGGCGACCACACTTTTCGCAAACTTCTTCAGAAACTTCATCTTCAATTTTAACCGGACCGATTTTCTCATCAGCCGCTTTTAATTCTACCTCAAAGGTTTTATAAAACTCCCGTAAAATATCTTTCCAATAATAATCGCCTTCTTCAATAGCATCTAACTGGCGTTCCAAATGAGCGGTAAAATCTACGCTCATAATATCGGCAAAATATTCTTTTAGCAAATCAACAACTAAAGCACCTAGCTCGGTAGGATAAAATTGTTTGGCTTCTCGCACCACATAATTACGAGAAACGATGGTTTCAATAGTAGGCGCGTAAGTGCTTGGTCTGCCAATACCTTTTTCCTCCAAAGTCTTGATCAAAGAAGCTTCGCTATAACGCGGTGGTCCTTGAGTAAAATGTTGTTTCGGCTCTTGTTTCTGACAAATTAACGACTGTCCCTGCTCTACGGCGATCAATTTCTTTTCTTTTTCTTCTTTCTCGTCTTTACTTTCTTCATAGACTTCCATATAACCTTTAAAAACAATTATTGTACCGCTGGCGGTAAATTCATATCTGCCTGTACCGATAACTACTGTAGTTTGCTCCAATACAGCTGCTGCCATTTGGCTGGCAACAAACCGTTCCCAAATCAGCTTATAGAGCTTATACTGCTCTGGAGAAAGATAGGGTTTAACTATTTCCGGCGTTTTAGTAACATAAGTTGGTCTGATGCCTTCATGAGCATTCTGCGCGTTGCTTTTTACTTTATAATTCTTTGTTTCCTTAGGTACAAAGGCTTCGCCAAAAGTCGTCATGATAAACTCTCTGGCGTCTTTCTGCGCAACTTCCGAAATTCTCGTGGAATCAGTTCGCATATAAGTAATCAAGCCGACGGTACCTTCTTTGCCCAACGCAATGCCTTCGTACAACTGTTGAGCGATACGCATAGTTTTTTTCGCCGTATAGTTCATTTTGCGCGAAGCGTCCTGCTGCAATGTACTGGTTGTAAAAGGTGCCGCCGGATTTTTCTGTTTAATTTGTTTTTTACTTTCTTTAACAAGATACTGTGCGTCTTTCAACTCGTCAAGAATGACCTTAACTTCCTGCTCATTATGAATTTCCGCTTTTTTAGCATCAATCTTGCTGAGCTTACCGACTAAAATTCCTCCCTGCTGAGTCGCAAAAGTCATTTCCAGCGTCCAATATTCTTCAGGAATAAAACTCTTAATTTCTTCTTCCCGCTCGCAAATCAGCCGCAAAGCTACCGACTGTACACGTCCAGCGCTCAACCCTCGTTTCACCTTGCGCCACAATAAAGGACTAAGCTGATATCCCACAATACGATCCAAAACCCGACGCGCTTGCTGCGATTCCACACGGTGCACCAAAATCTGACGAGGATTTTTAACCGCTGTTTTAACGGCCTCTTTGGTAATCTCATTAAATTCAATGCGACAAGGCGCTTCTTTATCAATTTTTAACGTTTCCATTAAATGCCACGCAATCGCTTCTCCTTCACGGTCAGGATCCGACGCTAATAACACTTGATCAGCTTTATGAGCCGCCCGTTTTAATTCCTTAATCAATTCGCCTTTGCCACGAATGGTAATATATTTAACTTCAAAGTCATTTTCAATATCGACGCCAAATTGACTCTTGGGCAAATCTCGAACATGACCTAATGAAGCAACTACTTCATATTTATTCTTTCCTAAAAACTTTTCTATCGTTTTTGCTTTCGCTGGTGACTCCACAATAACCAAAGTCTTTCCCAAAACAAACACCTCAACCTAGTCTGATATATTTTCGTCCAACGATCTGTTCTATTAAACCCTCTATCTCCAGTATGCTCAAGATCGCTACGATATGATTGATTGGCTGCTTGGTAATAATAGCCAATTCTTCTACCGACACAGGCTCAATACCGATGCAGTCCAAGATTTTCTGCTCATCTTCACCCAGCGGAGTATCCTTATCCTGCACGTTTTTCTTCTCAATTAAACATCGTTGACCATATTCTTCTAAAATATCGGCGGCACAGGTCGTCATTTTCGCTCCGTCTTTAATCAATTTATGAGCGCCTTCAGACATAGGACTGGTAATAGGTCCGGGAATCACAAAAATTTCTTTACCCTGTTCTAAAGCCAATTCCGCAGTAATCAAGGCTCCACTTTTAACAGCCGCTTCCACGATTACCAGCCCATCGCTAAGCCCACTGATAATACGGTTGCGCAATGGAAAATGATGCTTAAGAGGCGCGCTGCCCAACGGTAATTCAGAAACTATAGCACCTTTCTCATGGGCTAAAATATCATAGTACAATTTTTGATTTTCTTTAGGATAAATAACATCTACACCAGAGCCTAATATCGCCACTGTCCCGCCGTCGCAGGCTATAGCGCCTTTATGGCTAGCTGTATCGATGCCTCGCGCCAAACCGCTCAGGATACAAACGCCATTTTGGCTAAGTTCCCGACTTAACTCTAACGCAACATGCTCACCGTACGACGTACATTTGCGGCTACCGACCATAGCAATGGCAAGCGGCAATGACGCCCAATGACCTTTAACGTACAAAAATACTGGCGGATCATAAATATTCTTCAACTTTTCAGGATATTCTTCATCATAACAATTTATCAAACGAATCTGATATTTGCTCAAATTATCATCAATTCGTGCCGGATCAACTTTCGCTTTCATTTGATACAACTTGTCAATCAATTCGTGGGAAACCGATGAAAATTTGTCGGTAAATTCCGATTCTGACATGCCCCAAATTTCCTCAGCAGAAGATGTGCTCAAGAGCAATTTCAGCGCTTTGGTCGCTTTGGCGGTTATTCCCCATGCTTTATGAATAATACTCCAAATAGCGGCGTCATTCATCTGCTCACCACCTTGATTCCCGATTTTTTTTAATACTAGCAATTTTGCTACGGATACATCTTAGCATTAAATGACAAATTTGTATACTACTATTTGCTGAATTTTTCTCTTTAAAGTAGTTATTTTAATTTTTCTTCACATTCTAAAACTAATCTTGATTTTCTTTTGCTGTCGTTTTGACCGTATTTTCTTCCGAAAGACAAATATCGTTCAGCTTACATTTTTCACAAGCAGGCTTGCGAGCTTTGCAAAATAAACGCCCATGCCAAATCAGCCAATGATGAGCGTCAGCCCATTCTTCCTCTGGAATAATTGCCATCAGTTGCTTTTCGCTAGTCAGCACATCGTTGCTTTCTGTTAATTTCAACCGATTGGCCACCCGAAATACATGCGTATCCACCGCTAATGCCGGAATATGAAATGCATTACTCAAAACCACATTGGCCGTTTTACGCCCCACGCCAGGCAACTTCACCAAACTATCCAAATCAGCTGGTACTTCGCCATTGTATTCTTCTACCAAAATTTTGCTGGCTGCGACAATATTCTTACTTTTATTTTTATATAAACCAATGCTTTTAATCTCCTCCGCCAATTCTTCTGGCGTTAATCGACTGATGGCTTCCGCATCAGGATATTTTTTGAACAATTCATAAGTTACTTTATTGACCTGTTTATCAGTCGATTGTGCTGAAAGAATTGTTGCCACCAACAATTCATAAGGAGTTTTAAAACGCAAAGCGGTTCCAATATTCTTATAGATTTCTTTTAATTTTGCCAATACTAAGGTTTGATTTTCTGTTAATTCTGTCACTGCAATCCCGCCTTTATTAACACGCGCTCAACGCTATGGGCAGAGCGCGTGCGCTATCTTTTTAATTATAGTTTGGCTAAAACATCGACTGCTTTTTCAGCAATGACAACTTGCGCATGTTCCTGTAAAAACGCTTCAGCCAAATTTTCAGCCTCGCCGTATTCCGTCATCAAGCCATAACTTTTTTCGTCAAGATAAGACAGATCTTCCAACGCCAAATAATATTGTTCTTGATATTTATAAAGCACGCTGTCTTTGCCATATTCTTCCATAATCAATTTGCAGTAGCTGATGGCGTCCTCCAAATCAGCAAAAGAACAGACAATACTCTCAGCCTCTATATCTATGGGCTCGTCATCTTCAAAAAGCTCGCCAAAAAGCTGTTCCTCTACACCTTCAGCACCCATCATTTCCAATAAGCCTTTACCGGAACTGGTCACTTTGGTTACTGTCAGCACCATACTTTCGCCAGTCATGGGATAAGCCTCAATCATCAGCTGCGTATCATAACCGACTTCAAAGCCGCATTCGCGATAAGCCTCTTCCAAAATATCCTGAAAAAGTTTCTGCACCATTGGATTATACGGTAAAAAATCCCATTTTTTCAAATTATGTTTTTGCAGATCCTCTTTGCTGATGATCACCTGCAATTTATCATCATTCACACGATTAAACTTCATCTTTCCACCTCCAAATCAGATGGTAATCACAATTATTATAAAGTAATCCCCTATATTGTCAAGTTTCTTTTTTCATATTTTCTGCTTTTATCAGATAGTCTTTACCGGATAGCTTATGCATAATCTTCTCCAAAATTGCTTCATTTTTAGCGGCAATCGTGTGCAAATGAACGCCATTAGTCAACAATGACAACGGACTAACTTGATGTTCCTCTACTTTTTGTATAAATTCTTCTACTTCATATAAATCAGTCAAAGATAAATTACCCATAATTTCTCCATAAATAGGATGCTCGACGATAACGTTTAGCACATGTCCACCATACATAACAATGGTTTCTAATTCGTCTTTCATTGCTTCTATAGTCGAATGTTTCGTCACGATTATTTGTTGCGGCCATACTTCTTTAACTTCTTTCTGCAAAATATAGCCCTGTGGTGTGGCAATAATATGACTCCCTTCCGCTCTTAACAATGCAATATCCTGCACAATAACTTGCCGACTGACAGCAAAATGCTTTGCTAAGTCAGCACCTTTTACCGGTTGATTAGCTTCTTCTAACATTTTAATAAGTTCTGTTCTGCGCACGATAGTATCACCTACTTTGTCAAAAAGTCTATTGGCTTGTTAAATATTCTATCCTTTATTGTTTTTATAAAAAAATAATTCTCGTTGTTTAGATAACTTTCAGCAAAAACATTTCCATAGGTTGCTCATACCCTGAAATATCAATCGTCAAACCGCCACAGTCTTTATAGCCTAATTTTCTATAGAAATGTTGCGCATCTTCATCAACGCGTGTAGAAGTTAAAACCATAGCATGCCCTTGTGATTTCATATCACTTTCCCATTGTTCCATCAGTTTTCTGCCATAACTTTTGCGCTGAAACTGCGGTTTCACATAAAGCATTGTGCAAAAAGGAATATTATCCCAAAATAGATTATACCGCAATAATCCAATTCTTTGCTTATTTTCTATTAAAACGTAGCCTTGCTTATCACGAACTTTATGGGCAAATTCTTGTACTGATAAGTGTTTATCCAGCTCATACCAAAACTGTTTATCTTTCATTTGTACATATCGAATTTCTGCCATACATTAACCCTCCGAAAAGCCGTTCATTTTCATTGTTCTAATTTGAGTTCACTTTGAACATACTTTATATCGACAGTATTTAGTCTGAGCGCCATAATATACCTATCAAAGATTTCTGCAAAGGTCTTGAAATTTCCTTTAATTTTTTTGAAGTAACTGTAAAAATCAAAAGCTGTTTTGAAAAAACTGAGCTTAATTCTCTAATTTTTCAAAACAGCCTTGAACTCTTCTTCAAAAATAATGCTTTTCTAAAATGTCGTCAATAAAACTTTCCAAAATTTTACGATTTGCTTTGAAAGTTAATTATGGTTGCTTGTGTATAAAACGCTTCTGTTGCTCTATAATCCGCATGCAATAGCTTAACCGATTAAAATACGCTGATTCTCCTTAAACATCAAATTTTTCACCAAATTTGTGTTTTAGACCATTATCAACCATAACCTCTAATTTTGTTGCTACATTAAATTTCCCCAAAATAATAGCCACCCGAAAATCAAAATACTAAAACAGTATCTTGACTTGAGTGGCGTTCTAATTCTTTTACGCTTTTCAGGTTGCCAACAAAATAATCGTTCAGCGTTTCTATTTTTGAAAACAACAAACCAAATATACTATGCTTCATGATAGGCTCTTTCCAGTAGCGGTTTTGCTTTTTCAAAATCCGCAACATTTTTGATCGTTACTTGTAAATCTCCAGTGCCATAATGACCAATATTGCGCATATCTCTTGTAAAGCCTTCTTGCAAATCAACAGTTTCTGGGTTCAATTTCAAAAATAATATAATCTGCTTACTATAAATTTCTATACATACCATATTTCGTACTTTCTTGTACGCTAAATAAAGTTTCAGTTGGTTTGATACAATATCATCTCCCAAAGATTCAATAAAATCACAAACAGCATAATAAAGTTTTTTTATTTCTTCAGATACTGAAGCCAATTTTTCTATATGAGATTTCTGAGCGTTATTTCTTACATCACTGCTGTTAGCGCCGCTTTCCGCTAGTGGTTTCGCAGTTGGCGTATTCAAATGTTCAAACAGAAGCAAATCGTCGTTATACTTACGATAACTCACCAATTTTATATTTTTTTGCATTTGATTAACAGCATGAAGATCATATTTCGTAAAATTGTGTGCAATACAAATGACGCAGGGAACCGACCAATCAATATGATTCGCCGCTTCCATTCCCAGTTTTTCAATAACTAATAATTTAAAATCCGCTTTATGGTCTAAAAGCCAGTCAAGATAAAATAATCCTTGATTGATAACATTCTCATTTTGACTACGCTTATATTCAAAGATCACAGGGCTGTTATTTTCATCAATACCAATACTGTCCATTCGACCATTTGTAACAGTATACTCACTTTCCAAAAAACGCACGCCAAAAAAAGTTTCCATATTCTGTTCAATAAGCGTTTGCATCTCTTTCTCAAGAATCACTTCAGACGGCGTCCGTTCTTCTACTATTTTGCCTAAAGAAAACAATTTTATCTCTGTCAGTTCATCCACCTCATTTTATATATACAAATTCTTACAAGTAAATATTAAATGGTCAAACTACTTTTTAAAAACAAATAAATACTCATGTGCAATCAACAAAAAATTATATTTCACACTATTTGTTTTCCAATATCCAGTAGCCCTACAGTTATGCTGTTCTTTAATAATAAGTTCTTTCAGTTGAAATCCAGCATCATTAAAAATGCGCATGACTTCAAAACTCATGGGTATCATATGCCCTTTTTGACGACTATCACCCATAAGAACAGCACAAAATTTATCTTTTTTTAAAACACGGTAGCTTTCACTAGCAACTTTGTCCATTTCTTTAAGAAAATCTTTAATTTTTAAATGTGATAAATCATTTTTTATATCCTCACTATACCGAATAATATTAGCATAAGGGGGATGTGTACAGATTAAATCAATACAATTGTCAGGGATAAAATTTAGTTGACGAGCATCACCTTTACAAATATAAACTTTTCCATTCGCCCTATCGTGAACAAAATTTGTCTTTTCTTTACATCTCTCCAAGGCAACATCATTAACATCTACTCCAATAATATTACGACTAAGCAACTTAGCTTCAACTAATGTCGTTCCACCTCCAGCAAACTGATCAAGCACTAAATCACCTTCTTGAGAATAGCGAAGCAAAATATTTCGTGGAATATACGGCGACCAATTTCCTCGCCATTTTGCATCATGTGTAGCCCAATCGCCACGCTTTGGAAAAGACCAATGTGTTGTCATTTCTAGTTCAAAATCTTCCGGCTCCCATTTGATAATTTTTTTGGCCATTATTTAAAAACCTTTCTGATAATACCATTTTCCAAATCATTGATGTTGTTATAAATGCACGCCATCACATCAAAAGTTTCCTCAAGATTATTTCGTGCATTTATCCAGCCTTTTCCATCAGTAAACCACACAAAAGTAAAATTCTCTATAGTATCAGCTTCCATAGCCAATGTTTTATAACTTCTTGCGGTTTCATTAAGTTTTGAACCGTTGCTACGATAAAAATTTGTTTCAACACCATAAATCATATGGTCAGTCTTAATAACAAAATCAAATCGTTTTTCCATCTTACCTTGATTGGAAATAGCAGAAAGATCTATTCCCCATTTTTCCGTAATTTGGTGAATATACATTTCCTTAAAATAGTTTTCACCTTTTATATAACCAGCTTTTTGAATATAATTTTCTACTAAATTTTCCATCAAATGACCACCGCGATTTTTTCGACCATTAGAATCTAAACCAGTCCTCTATTTTTTGTCTAAATTTAGCTTCTAAAAATTAGATATAACCAGTTCTTTGATTTTTCCTCGTGCTTCACTATTACAGTTAATCATCCGTGTAGCTTCTACACGTTCAACTTTATAAGCAGCATAAATGCTGTCAAAAAAATCATCTTCTATTTGTGAATTCTTAGGATCAGAATTACTCACAACAATCTTTGCTCCCTTACGATGCATTTCATCTACAAAATGAGCAAGCTCGATTTGTGCTTTATCATCGAAAAGTGTTTCTGTATAAGCTGTAAAGCTAGCCGTATTTGTCAGTGGGCGATATGGCGGATCAAAATAAACAAAAGTATGCTCATCAATAAAATCTGCCGATTGATGATAATCACCGCAGACAATAGTCACATTTTGAAGCTTCTTGGAAATATTCTTCAAATTAGTTTTATCGCAAATTAAAGGATTTTTATAAGATCCCATTGGCACATTAAACATTCCTTTACTATTTACACGATAAAGACCATTAAAGCAAGTTTTATTAAGAAAAATCATGAGGGCAGCTTTTTCAATACTATTCATTTTAGAATTTTTTATCTTTAACTCATTAAAAATTTCACGTTTTTTCATATAATAAGTTTTACGTGAATCGGTATCTAATGGCAAATATTCATTCTGATATAACGCTAATAAGTCAATTAATTTATCCACTTCGTCCCTAATAACGCAATACGCATTGATAAGCTCAACATTAATATCACTGATATAGATTTCGCTTACATCATATTGGCTAAGAATATTAAACAAAACTGCACCGCCACCCACAAATGGTTCTGCATATTTTGTAATCGTTTCTCCAAAAGGATAGTATGTTTCAAGCACTTTTAATAATTGTCCTTTGCCGCCAGCCCATTTTAAAAAAGGCTTTATTACTTTTTTTTCCTCTTCAACATAATAGACACTTGGAATACTTTTTGGTTTTTTAGTATTTGCAGGTATATACCACATTTTTTCTTTTAAAATTGCTTGTTCAATTTTACCTTCAATACAAAGTTTAGCGACATATTTTGCAGAAACTTCCCACCTATTAGCAGCTTCTTCTATTGAAATTCTCTCCACAATTACCTCTCCAAACATAGTATTTTTGATTGTTTTCAAGTTTTTCTAAATGGCACCCATCAAATAAATTAGCGATTGTTTCTAATTGTACCGTTTTGAAAAGAGGGCTTTTATAGCCCTCTTTTCAATAATCACGTATACTATTTTAAGCGAAATCTACCCGCTAACTGTTTTAAATCCTGTGATTGAGCCGCTAATTCTTGTGAGGTAGCAGCGCTTTCCTCAGAAGTAGCAGACGTAACTTGAACTACAGCAGAAATCTGATCAATTCCCAGCATAACTTGAGCAATATCATGCGTTTGGCTTTCTACCGCTTCTACGACAACATCCATTTTAACAGTTACATTTCCAGCAATAGCGCTAGTTTTATCCAACGATTCAGTGACATTGTTCACCGCTTGAATTCCCTCTGTGACAACATCAATTGATTCTTCAATGAGCTCTTTAACTGCTTTAGCCGCTTCATCAGATTTAGTCGCCAAGCTGCGCACTTCATCAGCTACCACAGCAAAGCCTTTACCGGCAGAGCCAGCTCGCGCAGCTTCCACCGCGGCATTTAGCGCTAAAATATTAGTTTGGAAAGCAATATCTTCAATAGTTGCAATGATCTTACTGATCTTCTCCGAGGAATCAGAAATCTTTTTCATGGCAAGATTTAATTCTTTGACATAATCAACACTGATTCCCAATTGTGTTGCAGCTTGATTAACAAACTGGCTTGTTTCCGTAGCAGCAACAGCAGTCTGCTCAGCACTATTGGAAATATCGGTGATAGAGGCAGATAGTTCTTCAACAGTACTGGCTTGTTGCGTAGCACCTTGACTTAATGTTTGAGCGCCACCGGCCACTTGATCAGCACTTGCCGCTACAGTTTCCACTGATTGACTAATTTGGGAAAGAGTATCTTTTAACGAATGATGTATTCCTTTCATAGATCGTTCAATAACCTCAAAATCTCCCTCATACGTTTTCGTAATTGCTTCGCCAAAATCACCTTCAGCCATTTTGCCCAAATGGTAAGAAACGTCCTCTACAACGCTGCCTAAACGTACAATGGTAGCCTCTAACGCTTTAATCAAATCGGCAGGTTCGCCTCTAAATTTTGTTTCTGGGATCGACGTATGAAAATCACCAGCAGCTAGCTGCTCTAACCGAATAACACACGTCTTAATGGGACCGGAAATAGATCTCCCCACCAACACTGCTACAGGGAAGGAAGCCAACACCACTAAGATTACGACCAAAATCGTTAAAAAAATACTTCGATCCAAAGTAGATTTGAATTCCTTTTGGCTAGCTTCAATAGCAATACTCCAATTCTGATTACCACTAATAGGAGCAAAACCGACAAGTTTATTATCACCATAAAATTTATAACTGCCAAAACCTGTTTCTCTTTGAATCATACGTTGGTTCACTGCAGCCACATCAGCCACGCTGGGATCGCTTTTAGCAGCTTCAATCATATTAGAACCCTTTTCTACCACTGAAGAATCCCGATGACCAATAACATTACCACGATGATCTAAAACATAAGCTACGCCGTTATCACCCACTGCTAAATTAACAACGATATCAGTTAAAAAATCAGCGTTAATGCCACCATAAACAACCCCCTCAAAACGACCATCTGTAATAATTGGTACTTCTAAAAGAAAAATCATTTGTTGACCATCATTCATAATATCCGAAATATAAGGCTGCATTGTAGCTTTGCATTGCTGAAAATACACTTCATCAGCATAGCTAACACCGGTTGAAGCAAATCCGTTAGCATCCATCTTGCCCGTATAAAGGAAACCGTTTCGAGTAGCAATATCATCACGGATTGCAACCAACTCCGGCGCATCCGGCGCAGAATTGCGAAAAATTTCAGAAGCCGCTGCTTCCTGCAATGCTGTCCAATAGTTATCCATACGCCACTGAACAGCGTCAGCAGCCATATGCGTAGCAGGTCCTAATGTTTTTTCCATCAGAATGTCAATGCCACTGGCATTCAAAAAAGCAGTAATTGCGCCAATCACCGTCGAGCCAATCAGTACCACTGACAGCATACTAACTAAAATCTTTGACTTGATTGATTCCATTTACCATCTTCCTCTCATTCATTTTGCATTTTCGGAAAATATTCGAATTTGCTTTCCTTCATCATGTTTTTATTGTTCTCACACATGCCGTTTTTATTTCAGTTTGCCAAAATATTGCTACGCATATATTATAACAAATCTCCTCAAATTGACAACCCATTTTTAAGGATAAAACATGAAACGAAGAGTATTCTCAATTTCCCATACCATACTTGCAAATGGTATCTACAAAACTGCTCAATGCACCATTTTTACGTTTCGTTCGTTTGCCTAAAAAATCAAGTGCTTGAAATACTAGTTGAGCTGTCAGGTAACATTTTTCCTTCTTGAGCTGACTCCAGAAGAAAAATTTATTTTAATTGTCCTTGATTGATTAGTACTAGGTGGGTAAAAAGAAGAAATTGAAAAAAGAATCTCCGCAGAAACCAGTCCTTTGAAATGGCGAATTATTGATGCTGATGCCCATTAAAAAGATTGCTGAAGATTTTTATGGAATATAGAACAGAATAAAAAAGAGAATATAATTATTATCAACAGCCATGCTGGTGAATCAATAACAAGTACAGAAGATTGTTAAACAGCACATAGTATTATGTAAGACTTATATATAATAAAAACATAATGAATTTTATTAGCGCAAAAATTTATTATTCTGTCAATTTATATCGTCCTTAACTATAGGCAGAAAATTTTTTTACTAAGTAAGTTGACCAATGACCAGCAATCCGTAGCCTTTATTTAAAATCTTTTTTAGCAAAAAGGTATCGTTGCAATCATATCTATTTAAATATTATTCTAATAGATCTAATTACAATCCGTGATATACGGCTTGAAACAGTTGCATATAATGCGTTAAATGCCGAGTTTGGAGAGGCTCCTCACTCACAAGCATTTTTACTGATTGTTTGCGCGCTCCTTATTCATGGTGCAAAAAATCCTTGACTATCAATATCTTGTTGATTGCGTTATTTTATCATCTTTACAGTCATACCGTATTTGCCCGATGCGCCAATCTGGATGTGTATTCCAAACTGAAACAATATTTTCCTGCTGTTTAATTGCCACTTGGTATCCATCTGATGTTAAACCCATAAACAGAATGATATAGACGTTAGGAAGTTCGTTGGAAAGAGCATCGGAAAATATAATACATGCCTCATCATCTGGAAGAAAATCATGAAACCATATTGTTAATCTGGTGATTTTGCCGCCTGCGTCCATCCATTCCTGTACAGTGCTACTGTCATACATTAGAATCTTAAAGAAAGTTAAGAGCACAGAAAATCCCTTAACTTTTTTGTTTCAAAAAGAGTTTATACAACGTAATTTATTTTTACATCATCTGCAAAAAATGTTACGGATTCGATCAGCATGTTACAAATAAACTTCATTTGCGCAAAGTCTGCATCAGTAACTTTTACATCAATGCCTTGTATAAAATAGTAAATATCTCTATACTTCTCAATTTCTGTCCTCTCACTAAATTGCTCTAAATCCAACGTTGATAACTCTTGTACAAGCACTTTGCGTTGATTATCTAACTGTTCTATTTTTATATTGGCATACTTAATTAAAGTATCATTTCCTTGAGCAATAGATGTTACCAAAGTCTCTATTTCTTGATCAATTTTCTGGATCTGCGTTTCTAGTGAATTTTTTTGAAATGCTCTTTCTGGGTTTAAATCTAAAGGTTGGCTTTCTGCCACTTGCTTGATAGACTGTATAACATCGGGAACAGTAAAATGTTCAATCAAATCACGACAAACGATACTCTCCATTTTCTTTGCATTTAATATCGGCAATGGACAAATATCTTTGCCGCGGTTTTTACGTGTGCTGCAAACATAACCGCGCCAACCAGTGCCATCTTTTATAATAGACACACGATGACCACATTCACCACAAATAAGCAAACCTGTTAAGTAGCTGTTTTGGCTAGTGCCACTTCTATTAGGAGTTTTAGCATTTGCAGTGCGTTTTTGCTGAACTTTTAACCAAAGATCAGAATCAATTATCGGTATATGATTTAATATTATCAATTTCATTTCGTTGGCTTCTCGGCAGCGCTTATGACGATTAACATTTTTACCTACTTTGCCGTATAAGTTCAGAGAATATCGACCGTCAAAATCTTCAATAGGGTTGATAATGTTCGCACCTTGCTCTCTGTAATAATTATACACATCAATACTATTTGATGTATATATGGGACGCTCTAAAATATCCGCTACTACTCGTGAAGTCCATTGAGAATTACGGTTTGTCGGTACATTTTCTGAATTAAGTTTGGTGATAATTTTTCTAATGGATCCGTCAGGCTGGACGTACATTTCAAACATTTCTTTAATGTAATTAGCCTGAATAGGATCAATCTCCAAAGCAGAACGTTTGCGTCCTTGTTTATCAGTAACCTTGATCAGTTTGTAGCCATAGGGAGCTGTGCCGCCGGGCCAATATCCTAAATCGCCACGATAATAATAGTTATCGACGACCCTTTCGGTAATTGTATTACGTTCCAACTCCGCAAAAATCATAATAATACCCACCATTGCACGACCAAATGGGATCGATGTATCAAAGTTTTCAGTAGCCGACGTGAATTTGGCGTTATGCTCCTCTAATTTAACAATCAGTTGTGTGAAATCCGCCATAGAACGACTGATACGGTCAAAACGATAGGCAATAATCATATCGGCCTTACCAGATTCGATATCTTTCATTGCGTTTTTGAAAGCTGGTCGGTTTAGGTTTTTACCAGAAAAACCGGTATCGCTATAAACTTTATATTCCCAGCCATTCATTTGACACAGCATAATACAACGCTCAATTTGCGCATCGATAGATACACCTCTATGCTTTGTCGCGCATAGATGATTTTATAAGGAGTTAAATCTGTCATACGCTTCACCTCTATCAATAATGTAAATACAGAGTACAGAAGACGATATTGTCTAATTGAAAATGTCTGCTACTGCTATAATAATTTCTGGTCTGGCGTTAGACTGTATTATATCACCGACAGCATAAGTTTCTGCTGTTTGATTAACGTAATCATGAACAGTAACCGTTTTTATTTTTGGATCAATAATCCAATACTCTTTAATACCAGCTTCCTCATATTTTACTGCCTTGATAATTAAATCTTTACGTCTAGTAGATGGACTTAGAATTTCAAAGACGATTTCGGGCAACTCGGCATTTTCGTCACAGAATATCATCAGATCGGGTTTGAAAATATCATCGTTGAATTTTATATCTAGTTCGCAGGCACCTTGACAAGAAGTGTTTTTTAAAAATGGAAATAAATTTCCTTGTAAGCGAAAAGAGATAACTTGATGCTCTCTTGATGGACTAGGAGACATCATAACTATACCGTTAATCAACTCATAATTAAATCGTTCTTCCTTCTCCATTGCTTCAAATTCTTCTGGTGTGACTAGATCTATTTCTTGAGCCATATTCATATTTAAAATCAACTCCTTTTCGATTTATAGTTTGTCTAACACTTTCCCTTTACAGTAAACTTCGTCCCATTCATTGATGATAATATCGTCATAGTCTGGATTTAGACTGATCAACCTATCTTCTCCTTGCTTCTTGATAAAGCTATCGCCGTTAACAATGAATATACCAATTTCGCCAATGTCAATGGCTGGTTGTGTACGCACCAGCACTAAATCACCGTCATTAAATTTTGGTTCCATACTGTGACCGCTTACCCAGACGGCAAAATTGGCTTTGCGTGTCATGGGAGTATCAGGCATAGCGGCAACTTCATAATAATGACTGTCAAGCAATACACCAGTACCGGCACTAGCGCCAATGTCGTATATAGGCATACTCACCGTATTATCGCATTTATCTTCTTCCCTGTAATCCTCAAGTAAAATAATACCTTTTGGAAGACAACGTGAAGTTGGTTCAATTATAGATTCTTTTATTGTAACGCATTTCTTCTTTTGTTTTTTAATTACCGTTTTTTCATATTCAGCATAAGAAATTTCTAAAATAGTATTGATTATTTCTTGATCATGCTTACTTATACGTTCATATTTTTGCCAAAAACCTTCAGCAAAAAAATCATAATCATTATCGTTTGCAATTAAAGAACTTTCGCTTTTCTCTCCGTTTAATCGTTCAAGTGATACATTTAATCCTTTTGATAATTTAAAAGCTACTTCAAGCGCAATGCTCTTATTTTTCCTTGAAATCATACTTCTAATTGTAGAATCGGGTAATCCAGAACGACGTGCAATTTCAGGAATGGTTAGTTTTTTTTCTTCCATTATATCTTGCAAGATTTCATAAAAGTCCATCGCTTATCCTCCCCTAGCGTCAAATCACATTAAAATAATAACGCATTGCGCGAAAAAAGTCAAGAAAATATATTGACATTAAACGCAATGCATGATAATCTAATAACAGACGCAACGCAATGCGTTAAAAATGAATTGGAGGTGCTTTTATGGCAAGGAAACAACTTACAATTACAGATATCGCGCAAGAACTTGGTATTGCTAGGGAAACTTTAGGTTATAAACTTTCACGAAAACGCTCTATAAATTTAGACGAAGCGTTAAAAATATCAAAGAAGTTTTTTCCAGAGTGCGACTTGTATTATTTATTTAAAGAATTATTACCAGATAATGCGCCAGAAAGGGGCTTTTGTTTGGGCAGATTCTATTGTGACGATATTCCCGGTTTGAATAAGAAAGTTATTCGCCGACGCATGGAAAAAAATAAGGACGACAGCTATCTTGAGTATGACATCCATAGCGGCAACATGAATCTTGTGAACGCCAAAGCAAATGTAACGATTGACGCAAAAGGAAAAGTGATCATACAACAAGCCGCAGCGGTAGAGATTACGACTGTTGGTAATGTCATGATTAACTGTGCTGCTTTAAATGTGACTGGCCAAACGTCTATCACTGGTAATTTTAACGTCAATGGCAGTATTCACGCCAGTGGCAGCATTATTGATGACGGCGGCAATACCAATCATCATGGTCATTAGTTAAGTAATCAGATGATGCTCATGTAGTTAAAGATAAAAGATTCAATGTTGGCCATTAGGCTTTAAAGAATAATAAGAAAGGCGGTGGCTCATGGGACAAATCGGCAGTTTCGGTGATATTATTTTTGAAACATCAGCGGATAAAATTCTAACGCCGCAAGGAATTAAACGCGAAATAGCCAGTCGATGGAATAATCAAGAGGTGATTGGACAAAAACCGGTCAGTGAATTCTCTGGACCGGGTTTAGACACTGTGACACTTACGATTATTCTTGATAAACGCTTTGGGGTAGAGCCGAAAGTCATTATGGATAAATTCTTGAGCTATTGCCGTAGTGGTGAAGCCTTTACGTTAATCATCGGTACGGCTATCGGCGTAGATAAATGGAAGATTACACAGGTTAGCCAAATGTGGGATATCGTCGATAAAGATGGTCATGTGATTAGCGGCAAAGTGGAATTGACGTTTGAGGAATATTTAACAACAGCATGGAGAGGTTAGACGGTGAGGAAATGGAACCTTTAATTGAAGGGGAAGCCCCCCAAGAGGTCATTGAACGGTTAAAAACTTTGCTCAGTACGCCCAAAGGTACTGTATGTTATGATCGCAAATTTGGTGTTGACTTGAGTGTTTTGGATCTGCCGCTGCCGATTGCGCAAGTGAAATATTTAGCGGAATGCGTGGAGGCTATTAGGCGATACGAACCGGAGGTCAGTGTAAAAGATACGATTTTTGCTCATGATGACGCTTTAAACGGTCAATTGATGATGAAGGTGGTGATTGCATACCATGGATAATTTAATCAATCTTGCTGGGCCAGAAGCGATGAAAACACCTGATGAGTTGTTAGGTATTATGATTAAAGCCTATGAAGAAGAATATTATAAGCAGACCGGCCAGCAAAAAACATTAAAGCCCGCTGATAGCGCACGTATTGAACTTATTAGCACGCTGCCCATGTTTTATCAACTGTACGAATTGATTAGCTATAACAGCCGCATGAATTATCTCAAGTGGGCAGAAGGCGGCTATTTAGATGAGCTAGGCGCATTATTAAATGTGAAACGATTGGCTCCACAAAAAGCTGTCACTACCGTTCGATTCGTGCTCTCCGAAGCTGCGCAAGAGGCGGCAGTGATTCCAGCTGGTACTCGTGTATCATCTGGCGGCGATCTCTTTTTTCAAACCATAGCGCCGCAAGTGATTGACATCGGTGCTCAAAGGGTCGATGTGACGGTTGAAGCACTAACGGCTGGTTTAATTGGCAACAGATTCGCCATTGGTCAGTTAAATACATTGGTTGATCCGCTGCCTTATGTGGCAAGTGTCGAAAATATTGAACCGACACAGGGAGGCGCTGATCGTGAAGACGATGAACGATTTCGTCAACGAATTGAGTTAAAACCAGATAGCTTTTCGGTAGCTGGTCCGGCGGCTGCTTATAGTTATTTCGCTAAAAGTTATAGTCAAGTTATTAGTGATGTTGCCGTTGATTCGCCAACGCCCGGCGTCGTCGATATGCGCATAATTTTGAACGATGGACAACTACCCACGGACGCCTTTTTGCAAGGGCTAAAAGATTCCATGACTGACCAGCGACCGTTAACAGACCATTTAATTGTGGCAGCGCCGGAGGTCAGAGAATTTACCATTGCTTTAACGTTTTATCTCGATAACAGCTGTCAAAATGAAGCAGAAACAATAAAAGCCGCTATTCAGCTGGGATTAGCGGAGTACACCGCTAGCTTAAGCCGACAAATTGGCAAAGATATTATCCCTGATGAAATCATTAAAATTTGCTTAGATAATGGCGCTAAGCGTTTAATCATTGCTGAGCCGAGTTATACGGTCATCACCTCCTCACAAACGGCAAAATGCACAGCTATTCATGCTGAGTTCGGAGGCTTTGAAACACGATGAAAACTTTAGAAACTGTCACACTGCTTGATTTATTGCCGCCGAATTTTAAAACAAAAGCCCATTGTCATGCTCTTTCCGCCGCCTTGAATGCTGCTTTTCAAGAGATTATAGGCCATAGCGAAAAGGTTAAAGTATATGCTGATCTTGACCATTTAGCGGAAAGCGGACTGGATTTGTTAGCCGCTCAATGGAAAATAAAGGGATACAAAAATACGCTGCCTATCGTTAATAAGCGTCAGCTGGTGAAAAGCGGATTGCTTTATCAGTTGTTTTCTGGAACAGCAAAAGTCATTAAAGATAAGGTCAAGGCTATTTATAATGGAGACGCTATGGTTAAAGAGTGGTTTGAATACGACGGTGACCCGTATCGGTTTCAAGTGGATATTGAAACTAATAATGGCTTTAGCCGCGTTCAGCTGGATGAAGCGGAATTATTTATTCAAGAAAATAAAAACGCTCGCTCACATCTGGAACGTTTTAAGGTTCAGTTAAAAAATAATCTGCCTCTCTTTTTAGGCATGGGTGTGCAAAACGGCGAAGCATTGCGGGTATTTCCTTTTTTAGTGAAAACACATAATGCGCAGATAAATACCTATTTGTCCGGCTTTTCTTTAAGCGGCGAAATCATCACCGTTTGCCCTAAAGGTCAACGAGAGTACAGTGCTAATATGCTGCTTAGCATAAGCGGTTTTACATGGGGTAGTGAAACGATTGAAGTATGGCCAAAAATTGAAAAAGAATATATTGGCACAATGAACACTTGTCTGACGGGATTTCTGTTAGGCAGCGAAAATATCACCATTTTGCCCAAAGAAGAACAATTGGAAGGAGTATAAATATGGCTGACTTTTATTCGATTTGGACCAATATTGGCAAAGCCAAATTGGCTAATAAAGTAGCGTTAAACCAAAAACTGGTCATAACACAAATGGCTTTGGGAGATGGCGGCAAGGATGATGAAAGCGGATCCTACCAGCCCTCGGAAGCACAAGAAACATTAAAACGAGAACGCTATCGCGGTGATATTTCTTATATTGAAATTGATGCCGAAAATGCCAACTGGTTGAATACCGTAATGACCATACCGCCGGATATTGGCGGTTTTTTCATTTGCGAAGTGGGTTTATTTGATGATGAAGGGGACATGATTGCTGTCGCTTCCGTTCCAGTAAGCTATAAGCCAGTTCTTGATGAAGGAGCAAGTAAAGATATCACTATAAAAATAACGACAGTGGTTAGCAATACAGAAAATGTTACCTTAAAAGTTAATCCGTTAACTATCATCGCAACGATTCAAGACGTTAATGCTGCTAAAGAAAGCAGTAAAGCCTATACCGATGCCCAAGTGGCAGTTGTCAATCAACGGATTCATAAGCACTATACTTCTTTTGCTGAAGTAAATGAAGCTTTTGACGCTACAACGCCAATAGTAACGCTGTTTCAAGCGATGCAGCCCAACAGCATACTTAACTGTGTCGTTAATCAAGCCAACAGCGTCTATCCATCAGCCCAAGGGAGCCTAAACTTAACGAAAATTCGTTCTGGAGTGGGGGGTATTAGCTGATACAGCTATATCGTTCACCGGCTGGACATTCTGGGTGAATGACAGAGAGCATCAAGTGAAAACTTATACCACATTGGAGCAAAGGGGATTAAGTGATGCGGACATGGCAGAGGACGATTTTGTGGGGAATTTAGCGAAAATCAATAATAAAATTGGTAATAACGCTGTTTTCATGCATTTAACCGTTATTGCAAGCGGCAATGTTAATCTTCATAAATCATTGATGAAACAGTTAATTGTTGATATACCTAAATACTTTGATGACTATGTGGATTCAAGTCATATTAACTTATTAGTGGAACGTACCGCTAGTGCATGGGATGCGATTAGAATTGAGTTGATGGTTGATAGTCCTAGAGCAAGCAGAGAAAGAATGATAGTAGCTTATGCCAACCGAGATGGGGACAGAATGAGGCTTTATCCGTTTAAAGAAGTAGCCACAACGAAGCAAATTACAGTAGAACCGTTAAACGGCTGGGAGAATTACAACGGTGCTGCTATAGTGACGAAAAGTGGCAGATATGTCAATGTGGATTTTGATATAAGAAAAGGGCTAACGGATAGAGGGACCATTTTATTTGCTTTACCGGAAGGATTTAGACCCCCTAAAGATATAGCGATGATGGTTATTGGAGAAGGTGGGGTAGCGACTATGAGAACGGTAGTTAATGCCAGAGGAGGAATAAAGCTATATGATGCAACAGCAGAAACAGTAAGTATTATAGGCAAGGGCGGCTTTCCAATATAAGCAAAAACCAATGAGAGAAATGAAGAAGCAATGGATAACACAAACATGTATTCTATATCGGGGAGGGGTATTCGGTAAGAGTAGAACATCGAATACCTTTTTTAGTGGCTGGAATGAAAATCCAGTGGAGAAAATAGAGTTGATCCTGTTAAACGGAAGGAGATGGTGGAAGAATGATAAGTCAAGAAGAAAAAGAGGCGCTATTAGAAAAAGTAGAACCATGCAGAATGTTTTGGGATAGATTTTATATCACAGATGAAGGTCAAGTCTTCACAGATAACGATGAAACAGGACAGAGTGCAGAAGAAGTCTATCAAGTATGGCTGGAATTAAAAGAAAATCCGCCAGCGCCAAAGCCTGACCCAACAACAGAGTGGTTACTTGACCATGATGAAATGTT
>CATJSX010000099.1 GCA_949743265.1 uncultured Peptococcaceae bacterium | reverse complement strand
TTAAGAAGCTGGTCAACTATCTTAGCGCTTATAGTCGTATAATTCGACGATAGCAATAATAATTTTTCGACAAGCCATAGCTATGTTTAGATGCTGGTTCGCGATAAAAAGCGCTATAGCAAGGCAAAACATAAATAGCGCCATCGCCACCGCAGAGGGATCCGCCGCCGTCACCACCTTTGGTATACTGCTCGTTATCAATAATTTCATTTTTGTAAGAATCATAAGCAATAAACAGTCCCAGCATATTGGGCGTTTCTAACAGTGATGATTCTGTTTGCAGGGGATTGCTGACTGCGCCAACGTGGTAAATTTCTTTTAATACATCGCTTAATGTATCGCCCCAGCGAAATAGCGTCCGTGTGCCGCCGTTGCAGAGATATTCCCATTCGTCTTCAGTCGCCAGTGTGAAAGGTCCTTCTTTCAAGGCTTGAACCGCTTCCGCTAAGGACGGAACGTCTTTTGCTAAATAGCGGCTGTCGACTTCGACAATCATGTCGCCAATATCAGCCGTACGCAGTGGCGAAAGACATTGCGCCAAATGTTCATTCCATTTATCCATAAAATCTTCCCAAGTAGTATAGCCGCTTTCTTCAATAATGTTGATAAGGTCTTCCAATTCTTCAGCCATTGTTTCTGCCAATTCAGTTACTTTCTTTTCATTACCGCTGGCTCTTGCTTGGGCGATTTCCTCTTGGTAATATTCTTTGAGATCGGTGGCTTCATCTTGATAAGAATCTTTACCTGCTTCAAATTCTTCTTTTAGCGCTTGAATGACGTTTTCGCCTAAGAAACAGCTTTGGATATCCCACCCCAAAGTAACATTTTTTTGACCGGCGACATAAACAAATTGCGCGTCTTCATATTCTAAAAGCCATGTTTCCCGCTCAATACCGTTCATGCTTGTTTGGATTGGCCGCACGAACTGAAAATCCATTTCTAGCGCTTCAATGCGCGTACGAATGGTCTCTAATGATGTTGTCATGAGTACTTCTCCTTTTATTAGTGTTCATAATTAAACCGTATATTTTCTCCGTTGCTTCAAATATTTTGGTGTGATTCGCTCTATTTTTTGAGTTGTCACCGCCTTTGGAGAAGTTTTCATTAAAACAGGGTGCTGCACTAATTTTACGCAAGCACCCATATGGTTTACTCAACTGTGACGCTTTTAGCCAAATTGCGAGGCTGATCAATATTGCAGCCGCGAATTTTGGCGGTATAATAGGCGATCAACTGTAGCGGAATGACACTCAAAATTGGCGCAATAAAATTATCCGCTAATGGCAAAAGCAGCTGAGCGTCGCTGATTTGCGCTGCTTCCTGCTGATGATTTTCGCTGGTGACAATAAGCACTTGCGCGTCACGAGCTTTGACTTCTTTAATATTGGAAATGGTTTTTTCGTAGGTACTCTCCTGAACACAAAGCGCAATAACAGGCGTTTCGTCCGTAATTAGCGCCAAGGTGCCGTGTTTCAGTTCGCCAGCGGCATAGGCTTCTGCGTGAATGTAGGAGATTTCTTTTAATTTCAGTGCGCCTTCTAAAACGATAGCCCAATCCAAGCCGCGACCAATAAAAAATAGGTTGTGAACCTTTTGATAGCCTTCTGCTATGGTGTTTATTTGTTGAATGAAATCATTACTGAGCAGTTGCTGCGCTTTTTCCGGCAGCTGAGCCAAAGCGTGTAAGATTTCTGCTAAACGTTCGTTTGTAATGGTTCCTTTTATTTGTGCAAAATAAGCGCCTAGCAAATATTCGGCAATCAACATGGTAGTATAGGCTTTAGTCGAAGCGACAGAAATTTCCGGTCCCGCCCATAAATAGAGTGTATAATCGCTTTCTCTAGCAATAGCGCTGCCAAGAACATTGGTAATGGCTATCACTTTGGCGCCATGTGCTTTGGCTTCTCTAAGTGCTGCAACGGTATCGGCTGTTTCGCCCGATTGGCTGATGACCAATACTAGCGTTTCTTCATTGAGCATTGGCTCACGATAGCGAAATTCGGAAGCCACTTCTACTTCAGTTGGGATATGCGCTAACTTTTCAAAAATCATTTTGCCTACTAAGCCAGCATGATAAGCGGTTCCGCAAGCAACGATATAAATTTTACGCCATTTTGCCAGCTCGTTTTCGGTTAGCTCAAATTCTGAAAAAGCAACTTTTCCTTGTTCGATTCGCCCGCTGAGCACTTTGCGAAAAGCCTGCGGCTGTTCGTAAATTTCTTTGAGCATAAAATCATCATAGCCGTCTTTTTCCGCTGATTCAGCATCCCAAGCGATAGTATGCACTGTTTTATCAATAATGTTACCATTTTGGTCTTTAATGATAATTTTTTCGGCTGTGAGCAAACAAATTTCGTCTTTTTCTACGTAAATACACTGACGAGTATGACTAAGCAATGCTGGCACGTCGGAAGCGATAAAATTTTCACCGTCGCCAACGCCCAAAACCATAGGGCTGTCTTTACGGCAAGCGATGATTTTATCTGGCTCCTCAAGACAAATCATAACTAAAGCAAAGGCTCCGCGAACGACTTGCAGCATCTGACGCACAGCGTCCTCAAAATCACCGTCATAAAATTTTTCCAACAAATGAGCAATGACTTCTGTATCAGTTTCTGAGCAAAACGTATGTCCCGCCAAATAGTGTTCTTTGATTTGCAGATAATTTTCTACGATACCGTTATGTACTACCGCAAACCGACCGTTGGGACTAAGGTGAGGATGAGCGTTGGCATCAGAAGGGCGACCATGCGTTGCCCAACGGGTATGACCAATGCCGATAGTCCCTGTTATTGTTCTTGATGGCAATTTTTGTTCCAGATTGGCTAATTTACCTACAGATTTTTCTGTTGTCAATCCTTCGGGACCAATAATGGCAATTCCTGATGAATCATAGCCCCGATATTCCAATTTTTTAAGCCCTTCCAACAAGATAGGAAGCGCTTGGTTTTTGCCGATATAGCCTACTATTCCACACAAAACAACTTCTCCTCCGTTTCTTTGGCTGCCTGTATCCGAAGCACTTTGTTGCCGACTTGCGTCTGGTTTTTTTGCTTCTTTGCGGTCATACAGCGACCGAGAAGTATCCGCCGAATTTTTCGATAAACTTCTTCCTCGTCAACCATTAAGTATGGTTCTGGCGCTTTAGTCATAACTTGCAGCCCATTATTTTTTGGTGCCTTAGGCACGCTTTATTATACTATGAGAATGAACAAAAAACAAACCCTTTTCGACACATCAAAGAAAAGGGCATTGTTACGCTAAGAAATATCTTTGTAAATCATTTTGACAGCTAACCTTTTAGACCTCGTGATTGTCTAGCCATATCTTCAATAACAATATCATAAATTTCACCTAACGATGCACAATATTCAAGAACCTTCCACGGTTCGTTGGTATGAAAATGAATTTTTATTAGTTTTTCCTGCCCAACTATCATCAAACAATCTCCCGCAAAGTGATTGATAAAATGTTCTTTGATCATATCTTCATCAAAGTTCTCGCCTTCAAGCAGTAATTGGGTGTCATATTTAAACTCCATCATCGTTTCGCGCCTCCATAAGTTTTCGGTTTGCAGTTACTATTTAACAAAAGGCGGCTTCTTTTAAAAGTTTTTGCCTTTTTAGTTTATGCCAAAGAAATTGGCGTGGTTATTACTTATTCTTCCTCATCAGCAAGCAATAATTCTTCTGTGCTGAAATTCTGTGGCAAATCTTCCACTTGCGGTAGATCCGAAAGCGAATTAAGCCCAAAATATTGTAAAAATTGTTTTGTAGTACCGTACAAAATTGGTCGTCCCGGCGCGTCTTTGCGTCCTTGCTCTTCAATCAGTTGCTTGGCGGTCAAATTCTGCATGATTTTATCCACTTTTACGCCGCGCAAAAGTTCAATTTCTCCCCGTGTGATGGGCTGTTTATAGGCAATAATAGCCAGTGTTTCCAGACCGGCGGAGGATAAATTTTGCAGCTGAGGCTTATATAATTTTTCCACATAGCTGCCGCAAGTGGTTTTAGTAGCCATCATATAGCCGCCGGCGGCTTCTTTGATAAAAATACCATGACTTTGCCGGTCATATTCTTCGCACAGTTCTGTTACCAATTCTGCCGCTTCATCCAGTTCAATATCGGTTAATTGCGCCAGCTGTTCTAAAGCCAGCGGCTCATTGGTGATAAACAGCAAACTTTCAATAGCGGCTTTTGTTTCTTCCGAAAACAACACTTATCCAACCTCCTCATCCGCTGTACGGGCAAAAAGCCACAATTCGTCGAAATTTTCTCGTTGCACAAAAGTAATCTGTTGTGCTTTTAATAACTCCAAAATGGCTAAAAACATGGTAATAACTCGCCGTTTTGACGTTTGCGATGCAAAAAGAGCGCTGAATTTTAGCGCCTTTTCTTGATTGAGCAAAACCAACATTTCACCCATCAAATCTTCGATGTCGTATTCTTCACGGCTCAATTCAAGAATAGGCGGTTCTTCTTTGATGTGCTGCAATACTTTTTGAAAAGATTCCATAAGTTGACGAATAGTGATATTAGCTACGGGATTGGTTGGGGTAAAATTTTTGGCTAAAGCGTCGACGTCGATTTCTCGTATGTAACTGCCGCTGGCTGACTGAGCGCTTGCTTTTAATAACTGTGCCGCTTCTTTGTAAAATTTGTATTCCAATAAACGAGCGACCAATTCCTCACGAGGGTCTTCTTCTTCGGTTTCGGCAGTGATTTTTTTGGGAAGCAGCATTTTAACTTTGATATTGATTAGCGTTGCCGCAATTACTAAAAATTCGCTGGCAATTTCCAAATCCAGCTCTTTGGCTTGTGATAAAAAAGCCATATATTGTTCCGTTACGCTATGAATAGGAATATCATAAATATCCAGCTTGTTTTTGTCGATTAAATGCAAAAGCAGATCCAGAGGACCATCGAAATTATCCAAATGAATGCGGTATTTTTCTTCCATTTTTTGATGATCCTCCTTTGGTTTAAAAGAAAATTCCCGTCACAGTCAACATAAGGCTAATCAGCCATTGCGCAATGGGACCGATAATTTTGCCAGTGATATTGAACATTACTAAGATAATCAATATAAAAAAGCCATACTGTTCTACGGTATTCAAAAATTTATACGCTGTATCTTGAGGCAGCAATCCGGCTAAAATTTTGGAACCGTCTAGCGGTGGAATAGGAATCAAATTGAATACAGCCAAATAAATATTGAGCACAATTCCCTGCGTAAGAAAATAATTCAGATAGTATCCACCATGCCAGCGAAAGGTTATTTGATAGATGATGACCAATAAAAACGCCAGCAACAAATTGGCAGCGGGACCGGCAACGGATACTTGCATCATACCTTTATTGCGATCGCCTTCAAAATAATAAGGATTGACTGGCACTGGTTTGGCCCAGCCGAAACCGACGACAAACAACAAAAGTGCGCCGATAGGATCCAAATGCTTGAGGGGATTTAGTGATAATCTGCCTTGATTTTTGGCGGTCGGATCTCCCAAACGGTAAGCGATCAAACCATGAGCCAGCTCATGAACGGTGATAGCCATTAAAACGATGAGCACGCCCAAAAGCATTGTTGTCAGTGAACCAGTAAACATAAATTTTTCTCTCCTTTGCGATGACTGGATTTAGTATATCATAAGGTTTTTATTTTGGATAGCTTTGGCGCTGATTTTAAACTTACTGTTGATAAATTAGCGCGTTAGTTATTAGTTGATTATTTTTATTGCCAGCTAAATTCAGCCGAAAAATTTTTGAACAGAATGAGCCTTGATTGCCGGAGGTTATATATTATCCAATATGGGCATAATAAATTTTAAAAATACTTTTTGGCTAGAAAAAGTATTTTTGTAGCCATATTGACCTAGCTTGACGCATTTATCTATGGTGGGGTACGATGCTGAAAATTAGGCGGCTCTAAATAGTAAACCTATATAATTTTATTACGGCTTTTATAACGAAAATCCTTGCTGAAAATGAAAAATAGCGTTGATTTGCTTTGACGAGGGAAAAATTGTGGCGATTTTTTAAGCGTACGAACTGCTTTTAAAATGGTGTCGTTAAAAGGGAAACATAGGATTAAAGGCGAAGAATAAAAGAAAATATATTTTCAAAAACCATAGACTTATTTGGCATGAACATCATATGGCGTAGCTAATGGGTAGTTAATACATAATTTTGTTGTTGGTTTACCAGTATAGCATGTGATAACCATGCAAATTGATATAAGGAAGTGATAGGAATGAAAACGATTTATTTAGCAGGGGGCTGTTTTTGGGGACTTGAGGCTTACCTTAAGCGGTTATCCGGTGTGCAAGCTACTATAGTTGGCTATGCTAATGGCTTAACAGCAGCACCGACGTATCAGCAAGTCTGTGCTGGTCATACCAAACATGCAGAGACGGTGTGCGTTCGGTATGATGAACGAGAAATTCCGTTGGAAATTTTGCTGGAAGCCTTTTTTGCCGTTATTGATCCGTTGAGTGTCGATAGGCAAGGCAATGATTGCGGACATCAATATCGCAGCGGTATTTATTATACTGATTTAGCAGATAAACCTATTATCGACCGCGTTGTCTGGCAACAAAGCATGAAACAGCAACAGCCGTTAGCTACAGAGGTTTTACCGTTGGAAAATTTTTCACCAGCTGAAGCCGAACATCAAGATTATTTGGCGAAAAATCCTGCGGGTTATTGTCATATTGCTCTCAAGCAAGCCCAGCCGTTTATCAAACGTCTGCAAGCGCGTACTTCTCTTATAAAACAAAATTACGTCAAACCGCCACAAGAACAGCTAAGAACGCAGCTTGATGATTTAACCTATGCAGTAACGCAAGAAGCTGCAACAGAGCCGCCCTATTGCAATACGTACCATGATCATTTTGCGCGAGGTATTTATGTCGATGCTGTTACCGGCGAGCCGCTCTTTCTTTCGTGCGATAAATTTTCTTCTGGCTGTGGCTGGCCCAGTTTCAGTCGACCAATCATGCCAGAAGCGGTATGGGAACGAGATGACGATAGCCACCATATGCACCGTACAGAAGTGCTTAGTCGATATGGACAGAGCCATTTAGGACATTTGTTTGAAGATGGACCAAGCGATTTGGGGGGATTGCGCTATTGCATCAACAGCGCTGCTTTGCGTTTTGTGCCCTATGAAGCAATGGCAGAAGCTGGCTATGGTGATTTGATGATTTTGCT